>CAZCLS010000144.1:0-8702 GCA_964499565.1 uncultured bacterium | reverse complement strand
GGCGCATCGCAATCCAGGGCGAAACGGTTGATGTTCGAAGTATCATTCTGAACGGTTTTATAAAGAATGTGAAAAGGATTTTCATTTTCCTCCCAAAGAACCACTTGGACATCGGGAGGATAGAATTCTTTCATTCTATAATATTCAAATTTGGGACAGAGGAATGTTTTCCGGCCGCTATCAGTGATCAGGCAACCGCTGATGCGGTCGGAATAGCCGGAGCGCAGGCCGGTAAAATATTTTAAATTGGGACCGCCGGCCAGAAACAACGAATCAATTGAAAGCGAGCGCATCAGTTCGGCCGCCTTTTCGCAGCGCTGATTCCGTTCGGATTCAGAAACGGGCTGAACCGGCAAGGTAGCTTCACCATTTTCGGTAGTAGATGGCATACAATAATCTCGTCAGGTTATAAATACAGAATACTATAATACCAATTAACGGCAAATAATAAAATATATGATGGTGCAGAGCAACCGTCCTACTCGGTAGGGCAGCTCCTCCGGACTGCCAATATGTGAATGCGGGCTGTTCAGACGGTGCAGAGCAGCCGTCCTACTACAGCCATTTTCTCCTGTGCTGCAGAATAAAGAGAGGAAGGAGGATTACAACGAGGCAAACAGGTTCGGGAATAAATTCATAACAGCCCATGTCGACAATCCCGTCATTGATCCTGGGATTGCCGTCCAGATCGTCGGCAGAAATCATCCAGGCCATATTAGAGCCGGCATCAATACAGAAAGACCCTTCAAGAAGGCGGAAATCATAATGATCTTTATCTTCGAAAAGAGGATCTTTCCAAATATTTCCGACACCGTTCCATGAATCGGTGAGAGCGGGAACGGTACAGCAGTATTCATATAAACCGCTTCTGCCGATATTGTAATAGTTTGAAGTACCGCTGAGAATGCGGGTATTATCATAAATGATCGTGTTAATTGAAACGCCGCCGTTATCACAATACAAACCGCCGCCGCCGTGAACAGCAGTATTCTTTGCTACGGTACAATTAACAAGCGAACCAGCGGATGAATAATAGACTCCGCCGCCGTTTATGGCGGCATTGCCGGTAATCAATGAATTGCGCGCTTTGCCCCCGGCATCGAAATAAATGCCACCGCCTTTTTCTATAGCGTTGTTATCGATAATAATGCAGTTATGCAGTTCCGAATTACCACCGCAGAAAACGCCTGCGCCAATCACATAGGCATCATTGTTTGAAATAGTAGAATATTCGAGCAGAGAAATACCGTTAAAGTCGTTGAGTTGGTCGGAACACAGAGAAGCCGCAGTGGGAAAATAGACAATAGCCGCTCCGCCGCCAATTTCGCTGGAATTTTCTGAAATAGTGCAATAGCGGGCGTGACCACCCAGGAAAAGGAGCAGACCGCCGGCGGCTTCGATAGACTTGTTGTTCTGGATTGTGGTATGGGTAACCAGTGAACCGAAGGCGATGACGCCGCCGGCATTATGGGCGGCATTGCCGGAAACAACACAATTGGATATAAAGCAATTCTGATGAATGAAAGCGCCGCCACCGCCGCGGGCGAAAAAAGTGTCCCCCTCAGCGCGGGTATGACCATTTTGCAAAGTGAAGCCGACCAGGCTGGCATTATTTGTAATATAGGCACAGCGCACGGCGTTAGAGCCCAGGGAGCCGGTTGCCAGGTCGGGGGATCCGGAGATAATGGCAGAACCGGGAGAAAACACGGTAATTGGTTTTGAGATCATGACTCTGTTTTTCATACCCATAGCGCCGCGATAGACAGTGTCATAGGTGCCGTCAGCGACTAAAACAGAGTCACCGGCAACGGCAGCTTCGATGGCGTCCTGGATAGCATGGGCGGCAGTAGCCCAGGAGGTGTAGGGCCACAGATTAGCGCCGTTGTGAGAGACATAATGGTCAGAGACGGTTGCGGTATCGAGCGGGATGAACTCATAGCATCCCATGTCAATCAATTGAGGTGAGCCCAGAATACGCTGATGACCGTCAAGGTCGGTGTCGCCGGGAGAATACAGATTATTGCCGGTGCCGATGCACGGTGAGCCGGCGCGCAGGTGATAATCCAGAGCATCGCGGTCCTGGACATACGGTTGACTGGTGATATTCGCGACACCGTTCGGAGCGGGAAAAGTGCATGAATATCCGAAGAACGGCTGTCCGAGTTGAACAACATAGTTAGTGCCTGAACCGGTAGAATAGTTATAATAGACAATACAGTTAAAATTACTGATGCCGGTGCCGCGCAGGCTGATTCCGCCGCCGGACTGGGTGGCATAATTGCCGCAAATGGTTGTATTGCGGCATACGCCGTATTGATTAATGGCGATACCGCCGCCGAAGCGCGAGGTATTTCTGGTAAAGAGGCAGTTGTTAATCTCGTCAATGACATTGCCGTAGATACCGCCGCCATAGTTAGAGGCGCGATTATCAAAAAACTGGCAGGAGGAGAGAACACCGCCACCCGCACTCATAATGGCGCCGCCGTCATTAACCGCCCGATTAGCGGCAAAGGTACAATCTGAAACCCAGCCTTCCTGATCGATATACAAAGCGCCGCCGTTGTTTGAGGAGGTGTTGTGAGTAAAAACGGTATCGACGACAGAACCTCCGTTATTACATACAACTCCACCGCCGTAATCATCAGCAACATTACAGGAGACGATACAGTTATTCACGGAACCGTTATCATCGATTAAGACGGCGCCTCCGCTCCGGTCATGGATAACATCGCCGGTAACCCGGGTATGTCCATTACTCAAAGTCAGGCCGAAAAGGCGCGCGTTTTTATTAAGGTAGGCGCAGCGGACAGCGCCGACACTGACAGGACCCTGGCCCAAAACAATAACAGACTCGGGACCGTTGACACTCCGAACGGTAATACGACCGATGACAACCATGCGGCAATAGAGTGATGCGCCGGGGGTGGTAGCGCCGCCGACGGCATAGATGCCATTCGTAACCCAGACGACATCATCCTGTCCGCAGACATCGACGGCGGCCTGGATAGTATTGGCTGCAGTAGCCCAACTGGTAAAGGGGGCGATATTGGCGCCTGAGAGAGACACATACCTGTTTGTAGCATGGCAGAAAGAAGAAACTGATAGCAATCCATAAAAAATCAGGATAGCAGGCAGCAGGGAGAAGTACTGTTTCATGGCAAACCTCCAGTTGGATGTTTTATCGGGTATAACTCACAAACGTATAAATTTAAAAAAATCCGTTAGTAGTATTGCATTTTAGGATTGATTTTGTCAAATTGTTCTTTGCATTAGAAGTAAAACTGGCGTATAATATTTAAAACGGGAAAGCATTTAGTATATGGTAATAATAAAAGAGGATATACGACAATGAGCAAACGGGTAGTTGTAATCGCATTAGGCGGAAACGCGATTTTACCGTCACGCGGGAAAGGCACGTATGCCAGGCAGTTGAAAAACATCGATCAAACCGCACGCCAGATTGCCGGGCTTATCAAGCATCATTACAAAGTAGTCATTACCCATGGCAATGGACCGCAGGTGGGCGGTTTGTTAATTCAGCAGGAAGAAGCTGAGCGTTTGGTGCCGGGACAGCCGTTAGACATATGTGACGCGATGACGCAGGGACAGATCGGGTATATGCTGCAGAACCGGCTTGGCTTTCATCTACAGCGGGAGTGCGGCAGAGAGATTCCGGTCTGCACTCTGGTAACCCAGGTGGAAATCGAAGCCGGGACAGAAAAAACCAGTAAGCCGGTAAAACCAGTCGGCCCGTATCATACCGAACCTGAAGCACGCGAACTTGAAGCAATGCATGGATATCAGATGCGAAATGTTATGCCCCAGGTTGTTCGGGGTTGGCGGCGTGTCGTTATATCACCGCGACCTGTAGCGATAATCGAATCAAAATCAATACTTCAACTGCTTGATAATCATATTGTCGTCATTGCCTGCGGGGGAGGCGGCATACCGGTTGTCAGGGGCCGGGACGGCCAACTGCGGGGTGTTGAATCGGTAATTGATAAAGACTGGACAGCCTGTCTTCTGGCTGAATTGGTTGATGCGGATAATCTGCTGATATTAACAGATGTCGAAAAAGTTTGTCTTAACTGGGGAAAAAAGAACGAGCGAACCGTGGACCGCCTTACGGTATCCCAAGCTGAACGGTATTACAGCAAAGGCCATTTCCCGCAAGGGTCCATGGGGCCGAAAATACTGGCTTCGGCAGCGTTTGCACGGAACAGCGGAGGTGTTGCTATCATCACGTCACTGCGGAAAGCGCAGAAAGCACTTGCCGGGAAAACGGGCACATGGATTGTACCCGATTAACGCGCCGGGAAAAACCGGAGGGAATATTATCCTTTCAAAACCGCCAGGGGAATCATTCGGGCAACCGCTTTTGCAAGGCCCGCTCCGGTGACAATTGCGATAATCTCATCGATATCTTTATATGCAGCTGGCGCTTCTTCTTTAATGTTCCGCCGGTTTTCACACACTAAGAAAACACCGTTCATCGATTGATTAAACTGGTCGTCAGAAATGGCGGCTTCACGGATACGCTTGCCTTTTCGCGATATTCCAGCAGCGGCTGTGCGGCTCATAGTGCGGCCGGCGCCATGATTAACGGAAAACAACGATTCAGCGCCGGAGGGAATACCTGCCAGCACATAACTTGCCGTTCCCATTGACCCAGGGATCAGCACGGGCTGCCCGGTTTCAGCAAAGCGGGTGTCCCGCATTTCTTCGGGAGAAAATGCGCGGGTTGCCCCTTTTCGGTGTACACAGTAGAGTGTGCCGAAATGGTTTTCGAACTTCGCGATGTTGTGGGGTACATCATAGAGAGATGGAAGGGGGATATTGGAACCGGCAACCGACCGAACGCATTTCCGCACCAGCATTGTCATAAGCAGGCGATTGACATAGGCAAAATTAGCAGCGCCATTCATGGCGCCGAAGTACGTTTTACCTTCCTTCGAATCGATCGGGAGATGAGCCAAATCCTTATCCGGCAGGGTTGAATGATTATCCAGGTTCCACTGCAGTGCAGAACGCATATAATCGCCGGCGATTTGATGGCCGAGGCCGCGAGACCCGGAATGGATCATAACGGTAATTTGACCGGGGAAGATACCGAACGCTTTGGCGATAACCGGATCGAAAACAGAATCAACCATTTGAATTTCAATAAAGTGGTTGCCGCCGCCAAGCGTAGCACATTGGGAACGGCCCCGTTCTTTGGCTTTATGAGGAACCGCATCGGGATTGCCGGCGAGGCAGCCGCCATCTTCGGAGCAGGCGCAATCCCGTTCGAATTCATCTTCATCAAAAGCATCTTCCAAACGGCGTTCAGACATAGCCAGAGCGGGCACGGCCTGCAATCCCGAAGCAAGAATAGAATCAAGAAGAGGGAATGTGACCGAAATATTGCTTTTGCCTTCGCCCAGAGGGATTTCTTTGCTGATGGTTTTGGCAAGCGTGTGGATGTCTATATCTTCTTTGCTGAAGGGTGTCGTCAACATTCGCATGCCGCAATTGATATCATACCCTACGGCGCTGGGGGAAATAAAGTGATGTGATGCGAAAACACAGCCGATGGGCACACCAAAGCCGGTATGAATATCAGGAGTAGCGAGAACAACGGCGGAATCATCGATGCTGGCGGTATTAACAAGTTGTTTGACAGCACTGTCCTCCAAACGAATTTGGGGGCTGGCATAAATCAGGGCCTGCTGTTTCATAGGACCTGTTTTTTCGATGAGAACTCTATACTTGTCTATTCGTTTCATACAGATAATGATATCAAAATATACGAGATGGAGGCAACCGGACGAAAGTGTGTTTGTGGAAGTAGATGAATGCAAGAAGCAGATAGTGACTGAGGCAGAAGAACGGTTCGGGAATATCGCCGGTGCCGGGTGTGCCGTCAGGCAATGAACTGGGTTTCCAGGATGAGCCATAATTCCAGGTATAAGACTGCTCGAAGGGATTAATGATTTCGAGCGAATGGCCGCCGCCATCTGTTTCGGGGTACCAGGTATCACTGTAGGTGAAGGATTGAATTGTTTCGCCGTTCGATTGTATAAGAGAGAGCGTTTCACCGCTGTTGGACAGATTGAGCCGGTATTCACCACAGATACTGATGGAATTCGTTGCATAGCGGGAAGCAAAAAGCGGAATGCTTTTCACAAGAACGACATAA
Source organism: uncultured bacterium (assembly GCA_964499565.1). Taxonomy (GTDB): domain Bacteria; phylum Auribacterota; class UBA3054; order UBA3054; family CAZCLS01; genus CAZCLS01. The sequence continues at coordinate 2,524 of CAZCLS010000144.1, read as the reverse complement.
CCGGTCGGGGCGATTTCATGGATACAGCTGTCCCTGTTGAAAACAAAATCCACACCATCAGTAAAGATAACATCAGAAAGGTCCAGGAACGTTTCACTTGCATTATAGAGTTCAACAAATTCATACAATTCACTGTCCGGCGGGTGATACATAAGTTCTGACACGCGCAGATAAGAAGCAACGAGAGATGGCCCGGCGGTAAATTCGACCGGGGAAGACCAATGACTCCAGCGGCCGGTAGAGTCCTGGAAACGAACCCGCAGGCGATAGGTATGCCCGTCCCGGGTTACGCTGGCGGGGATGGCAATTGAAGTAGTAAAGGAAAACAGCAAGCCGCTTTCCCAGGCAGCATTGACTTCGTAATGCGGGGAGTCATCAGGATCATAAAGTGGAGAATTGGTATTGGTTATTTCAGCCAGGCGCCACATCATAGCCTGATAGGTGGCATTGCCCTGAGGATCATTGAAACCGCTGCAGGAAAACTGGAGTTGATCGGACGGGAAACCAGCAGGGCCGGCATATGATACCGAGGGAGTATTCGGAATAGCTGTATCATCGTCCAGGCCTTTAAGGGCGGAGTAGCCATAACCGCCCGGTTCAATAAACTGTTTCATATAGATAGTGAGAGCGGAAAAGGTACGAGCGGTAAGGGGAGGTATATTGGCATAAAACAAGCCTTGCTTACCAAGGGAGTATTTACGCGGATGGTAATCCCACATAGCCTGATTCAGATCGACAAACGTTTTTCCGGGTTGACCCTGTTTAGTAAGAATCCGGGCATGTTCGTCAAAGAGAAGAGACCATTGGTCGGGATTAAGCAGCAGGTCCTTAAGTTCACGGAGCCGGTTTTTGTAATCAATCAAAGCTTGGGAATACTGGAGAACATACCTGAAATTTTCCGGAATCGGGTAAAAGTGATTTGTGCTTTCAAAGGTCAGGTCCAGATCCCAGGCGATCATAGTCCACTGACCGTTGGTATTGTGGTAATAAACGCAATTAGACTCAGGACGCTGATCGGAATTATTGACGGCTTTACTGATCGCGTTATAACTGAAATAGTCATCCAGGTTGACATTAGTCTGCCACCAGAGGAGAGGCTGGACCGGCCCGGTTTTATTATAGCCGGTGGAGCTGCTGACAAACCAGCTCAAATCAGATTTATCGGAAGGCTGGGTTGGGCCCTGATTTTTCTGGACGCACTGGTCGACGGTCCCTTTCATAGTGTAGACATTGCCGTCTGGAAGATCCCGGGCGTCGAGAAACTGACCATCGGGGTCTTCGACAGCGATGTAGAGCCCCCACAGATCACCTTCAAACTGGCTGGAGGCATCAGCTTCAACCGCATTGTCAACGACACGGAGCTGGATGTAGGCGGTATTGCAGGCCGGCACACCAGCCAGAGCGAACAAGGCATGCGCGGCGGATTCATTCATCACAACGCCATCGGTCGAGCGGTCGAAAGCCCACCAGGGGCAGCCGCCATTGCTTATGTTGACCTTGTCCCATTTCACGGTGAAATGCCGGCCGTAATTATCCCGAAGAGCCAGCCGGTGGGTGGGATGAAAATTAAATTTCCACTTATTTTTACCTAATACATAATTTGAATATTCGCCTTTGTTGCGGAACTGCATGTGGTCGTACACTTCTCCGTTATACACCAGTGTTCCGGTGAAATACTGTTCATTATAGGATGGATTATACTGGCTGTTGATAACATCGGTTTCATTAGCGATAAGATGAAACGGCTGAATTGACCGTGTGACATTGGTAGGGAAGTCAATAACCGGCGTAATACCGGGTCGCAGGGCACCACGCCAGGCAGGAATGCCATCATAACAGAACCAGGCAAAGTTCGGTTCGGTATCATCGGGATAAGGACAGGTTACGGAAAAACCGGACATATCTTCAGTTGATATGCGGTAACGTATCAGACGCCGGTGAGTTTGGAGAGAGCCGGGGAGCAGGGCGGAAAAGACGGCATCGCCGGCGACCAGGTCCCCATCCAGGCCGTCATCATGCATGGGCACGGCTGTCCAGTTTTGTTCATAAGCGGTATCGGTAACACGGATATAACCACCCGGATTAACGACCTGGTACCGCAGGATAACCGCGGCAACGCCATCCGGGTCAGTTACTTTAGCGGAAACTGTTACCGGGTTGCCGGATTGGGGCATTTTGGGGGAATGGCAAACCTGCCTGACCAGGGGCGGAGCATTGACAGCATAGACACTGTTCCGCCGGCCGGGCGTTGGAGACGTGCCGGAATCTGTAATTCCGGTAAGCCTGGCATCAAAAAAAGCGTCTGAACTGTTCGAAAGATTAACATTAAGGAGCTGAACCGCGATTATATTCGTGCCGGACTCCAGGAGACCGGTTCTGCCTGGAATAACAAAAGGTCTGAACGAATAATTTTCAGTATTACCGTCCACCGCAGTGCCATAATACGGAATATCATTAGAAGCGGCATTGGCCCGCGTGACATGCTGCCCATTTATCCAGACATTGATACCATCATCATATTGAA
>CAZCLS010000143.1:6041-8731 GCA_964499565.1 uncultured bacterium | reverse complement strand
GGCATCCCCGGTACCGGCCTCCCCCGCGTCAGCATTACCAGCGATGTCGCCGAAGTGCATTTTACAACCGATTCCTATATCGTTGCCGGTACGAATAACCTCAATGTCGTCGGCACGATGTGGGTCTCCAATGATGCTGCTTCTGCTGTCCATTTCTTCCCCGCCGCGCCTGCCTGGACCGCCCCCGCGATTGCTCTCAACAGGCATATTAACATTATCACCGTCTCGGGCACTAATCTCCTCGGCCAGGTGAATACCGATACCCTCGTTGTCGATCGGCCTGTTCCTGTCGGCGCAACTAATTTCGTCTCGCATTCCGGCTCTCATGAATGGCCCTTCATCACCTGGGCTACCGCCGCTACAAATGTCCTCGATGCTGTTGAAACCAGCCGGGACAGTAATACAATTATGATTAACGCCGGTGTCTTTCGTGTCGATTCCTGTCTGCTGATCGATAAAGAAATCCTGGTTAAAGGGCAAGGTTCCGCTCATACTGTTCTCCAGCCTGTCTCCGGACTCTCCAGTAGCTTTGTCATCATGAACAATGGCATTCTCGATGGCGTTTCCCTCGCTACTTTACCAGGCACTGTTCATGCCGCCACAAACGGCGCCGGTGCGTATCTCCTTCCCGGCAGTGTTATGCGGAATTGCTCCGTCAGCGGTTTCCTGGCCTATACTGCCGGAGGAGGCGTCTACTGCAATGGCGCTGTAATCAGTAATTGTGTCATCTCCGCTAACTTCTCCGCCTGGCATGGCGGCGGTGTTTATATCGACAGCAACGGCTCGCTCCTTGCTTCCCGCGTTACTGATAATCATGCCGCTGCCGGCGGCGGCGCCTACCTCTTTTATCAGGGCTTAATCAAAAATTGTTCCTTCCGGGGCAATATCGCTGACACTAACGCTAATCCCGCTACCGCCTCCGCCCAGGCCGATCTCCTCGCTGATGCCTTTAACGGCGGCGCCGTCTATCTCGAGAATGGCGGGAGCATTGATTCCTGTTCACTTTCCGCCAACCGCGCCCGTAACGGCGCGGCTATCTACATCCTCTCTCAGGGCTCTGTTCGCAACTGCTCTATTACCGATAATATCGCCCAGTATTATGCCGCCGTCTATTGCGAATATGGCGGGTCTATCGATTCTTGCCGCATTCGTAATAATATCGCCTATAATTCCGGCGGCGTTATCCTCGATCGTAATGGACACATGCGTAATTCGGTGGTTGCCGGCAATATCGCCACTGATATCGGCGGCGTCTATGTCAATAATAACAGCACGATCGAAAATTGTACTATCTGCAATAACGTCGCCAGCGATGCCTGCGGCGGTCTGGCCGCCTCAGCCGGAGCCACGGTTAGAAACTGTATCATCTATTATAATGCCGCGAACACGTTCAGTAATTATCAGGCCCTCAGCTCTCCCGTCACGGTTCAAAACTGCTCTACTTTCCCTGCCGTGCCCGGTTCAGGTGTCATTACGAACGATCCCGCCCTGGCTCATCCCGCTTCCGGCTTCTATCGCCCCTCTCATTCTTCACCCTGTATCAATGCCGGTACTAATCTGCCCTGGATGACCATTGCCACCGACCTGCTCGGGCGCAGCCGCATTATCAATGCCACCGTTGACATCGGTGCCTATGAATTTACAAATGAACCGATCGCCTGGACCGACCCCGCTCCTGTTCGGTTCGGGAACGTTTTTATCGACAATGCCAGTGCCGTCATCCTTACTGTCGGTAATGCCGGCAGTCAATCCCTGAACGGCCAGCTCCAGAATGTTGACCCGCCGTTCTCCATCATCTCCGGCGCTTCGTACTCCCTCGCCCCGGACGAACAATCCGAAGCGATTCTCTCGCTTGACCCAATTGCTCTCGGCGCCTATACCAACGTCATGACCGTCTCCGGCGCCCTCGCCGAACAGGTTATTCTGTATGGTGTCTGTCTCCGCTCTCTGGCGGTCTCTACCCAGCTTCTCGACTTCGGTGATATCCTCGTCGGCGACTCAGTCCAGAAAAACATCGGCCTGCATAATCTCGGTTTTGCCCTCGTTACCGGTAGCGCTTCTAATGTCTTGCCGCCCTTCGCACTAGTCAGCGGCTCGCCTTACATTCTTGGTCCGGAGAGTTCCACCAACCTGTTTTTCAGTTTCTCTCCCCAGTCGGAGGACGGGTTCACCAATCTGGTCTACCTCTCCGGCGGCGGAGATTCATATGTTGTTCTGCGCGGAACCGGCATCCCCGAACCGGCCGGCCTGCTCCTCATCCTTCTCGCCGGCCTGGTGTTCCTGAAGAGACCCCGCTGATGGCGAGTAGCCCTGGCTTCTCCGAAGCCGGGGCATGCCTGCTATCGCTTGTCTGCAGGCATACCTCTTGCTCATTCTGCCCCGGGGTCGTAGACCCCTGGGGCTACACCCGAGTCCCAGCGCCTGCAGGCAGCAAGTAGCCCCTGGCTTCTCCGAAGCCGGGGCATGCCTGCTATCGCTTGTCTGCAGGCATACCTCTTGCTCATTCTGTCCCGGGGTCGTAGACCCCTGGGGCTACTCCGAGTCCCACCTTATCATCCGTCCCTTTGGTCCCTTTGGTCCCTTAGGTCCCTTGCGCAAACTATCTTCTTTTTTCGTTACAAGGGGTACCTGCCCTCCTTGACACACTTGTCTGGATTAGATACACTGTTACTGTAAATCCTAACGGAGCG
>CAZCLS010000143.1:0-5941 GCA_964499565.1 uncultured bacterium | reverse complement strand
CCTTGACACACTTGTCTGGATTAGATACACTGTTACTGTAAATCCTAACGGAGCGCGAAATTCAACAGGTTAGTTTTGAATTGAGGCTTGTTACCTGTTGCCCTCCGGTTTTCTTGTATTCAAATACTTCTTTGGAGTTTATATGAATAAATCTATTGCAAAAGCTCTCGCAGACATGGAACAGCATAAAGACCGCTGGCGTAAGGATATTGTCGCCGCGCGTGAAATGATCCTGGCTAATCTTTCCATGATCGCTGAAGCGCCCGCCCCCACCTTCGAAGAGAAGGACCGGGCCGAGTTTATCCTTAACCGCTTTGCAGAAAGCGGTATCCCTGAACCGCTTACCGATGAAATGCATAATGTCATCGGGCTGGTCAATCCCAAAACCGGACATGACCGCACAATCGTCATTTTCACTCACATGGATAATGCGTTCGGACGCGAGATCGATCAGAATATCAGGATTACTGAAAACCGCGTGTATGGCGCCGGCGTTGCCGATGACAATCTCAGTCTGGCGGTCCTGCTTACCCTGCCCGATATTTTTAAATCCTTAGCCTGCTCTTTTAAAAGTAATCTTATTCTCCTCGCTACTACCCGCTTCCATGGCCGGGGTGATTCTGGCGGCATGCGTCATTTTATTGCTACCATGAAAAAAAAGCAGGGTATCGATGCCATGATCGACTTGAACGGCACGAGCCTTGGTACGATTAATTACCTTTCTCAAAGCAGAGTGCGTGGTGACATTGTTATCGATACCAGCCTGGCTGCCTTCGAAAATCCCCGGCGTATTCCTGAGTCCAGCGCAATCCAGGTCGCTAATCAGATTATGGACCAGCTCTTTCAGATTCCCCTGCCCCGCAAACCTAAAACTACCCTCAATATCGGTATGATATCCGGCGGGGAACGCTACAGCACCTTGAGCCGGAATGCCGAACTGCATTTCGAAGCGCTCAGTGATGATGATGTCATGATGGAATCACTGATCGAACAAATTAATACGATGTGCACCGATATCGGCGCCCAGTATAACGCCGATGTCCAGGTAAGTTTTTTCGGCCGTAAAAAAGTCGCCGCCCTTACGAGCGCCCATCCCCTCGTTAAGGCCTCTATGGCGGTAATCCGTGATCTGGGCTTTAAACCTCAAATCCATTTTGCCAACTCCGAGGTCGCCGCCAGCCTCAGTGAAGCTATCCCTTCCGTCAGTATTGGTATCAGTGAGGGTGAAGGCGGCAGCTCTCCCAAAAGTTATGTTGAAATAGACCCCATTATGACCGGGGTGCTGCAGCTTATCATGCTGCTGAAGCTTATTGATTATTGATTAGTGCCGGGTTGTACATTCAGGTGCCCCGGCTTAACTGGAGATAGTATATGATGCAATTGAATGAATGGCTGCATGCCCGCACATTCCATTATTCAGCCTTTCGTGATATCGAAGAACTGGTTGAACGTAAAAAACAGCGCAACCTTACTATCAGTCTCTGCTTTCCTACGTTGAACGAGGAAAAAACCATCGCGAAATCGCTGGTGATTATGAAATCAGAGTTGATGGACCGCTATCCGCTTCTTGACGAAATCGCCGTTATAGATTCCGGCTCTTCTGACGCGACGGTTGTTACCGCCCGGTCGTTCGGCGCCGATACCTATCTCGCCGCGGACTATCTGCCTGACCAGGGTTCTTTCAAAGGCAAAGGTGATAATCTCTGGAAAGCGCTCTACCTGTTGAAAGGCGATATTATTGTCTATATCGATGCCGATATTTCCAATATCCATCACCGCTTTGCTTATGGCCTGATCGGCCCGCTACTGCAGGATGATTCAATTAAATTCGTTAAAGCGTTTTATAATCGCCCCTTTAAAGACGCATCCGGTATCCGTCCCAAAGGCGGCGGCAGAGTTACCGAACTACTCATCCGCCCCCTCTTTTCCCAGTTCTATCCCGAACTCAGCGGCATTATTCAACCCCTCTCCGGTGAATATGCCGGCTATCGCCATATCCTTGAACAAATTCCCTTCCCTGTCGGTTATGGCGTTGAAACAGGGATGCTGATCGATATTTATGAAAAATGGGGCCTGGATGTTATCGCCCAGACTAATCTCGATTTTCGGATCCATCGTAATCAGTCTATCTCTTCCCTCGGCCGCATGTCATTCGGTATTATGCAGATTTTCTGGGACCGCTTGCGGAAATATAAACAGGATATTTCCATCCAGCCCGAATCACTCGTCCTGCGCCAGATCGAATTGCTGGAAGACGATTACAATATTAATACGTTCACCATCCAGGAACACGAGCATATCCCTATAATCGAGGTTCCTGCCTATCGGGAAAAATTCAGAAAATGAACGTAGCCATTGTCCATCATCATTTGTATCCCGGCGGCGTTTCCCGCGTCATTCAATCTCAAATCGCCGCGCTCGGTTCCACCCCGGTCTCGCTCCTTATCGGTGATGAACCGGATATGCCTCTGCCCGCTTCCGTTTCCGTTCAGATCTGTCCTGCTCTGAATTACCTGGAACCGGAATCGTGCTCAGATACCCATATCGGTAAAACATATGATATCCTGACAAGCTTCCTCCAGTCATATCTCACTCCCGATTCCGTTATTCACGCCCATAACGCCGGCCTCGGCAAAAATCCTGTTCTGACAGTTGTCCTCAATGAACTGGTTCGCTCCGGTCGGCCTTTGCTGCATCATTGTCATGACTTCGCCGAAGACCGCCCGGTGAATCTCGCCTTTCTAAAACAAATTGTTCAAGGCCATTTCAATCTGCAGCTCTCTGATGTGCTCTATCCCGATACTGATTATTGCCGCTTCGCCGTTCTGTCTTCCCATGACAAAGACCGCCTGATATCATCAGGCATTAACGCATCCCGGCTGCACCTGCTGCCCAATCCCGTTAATCCTCCCGCCCCGCCTTCCAGGCCGCCGGCTGAACTGCGGGACAGCCTCTGCCGGCATCTCAATCTCGATCCAGACAAACAGATCGTTACCTATCCCGTTCGGGTTATTCAACGCAAAAATATCGGTGAGTTAATCCTCCTGGCTGCCTTGTTCTCAGATTCCGCTCACTGGCTGGTTACTCTGCCGCCCAACAATCCAGTCGACCTGCTCGATTATGAACGCTGGGTTTCTTTCTGCCGGGACGCTGCTATTCCTGTCCATTTCGCTGTAAGTGCCGATTTTCCTTTTGCCGATATTATGTATGCCTCAGACCGCGTTATCTCTACCAGCATCCGTGAAGGCTTCGGTATGACCTTCCTGGAACCCTGGCTGTATCAGAAACCCGTCGTCGGCCGTAACCTTCCTTCCGTTATCGACGGTTTTATTCGGAATGGCATAGATTTCCCTTTTCTGTATGACTGCATTGCCGTTCCCGGCCGTACGGATATCAATGATTTTCCGCGTCTTTCAATTACCGATCAAATCGACTGTATCAGCACGTGTATGCGGTCTTCTTCGTTCCGCTCTCAATTCCTGACTCTTAACCCTCAGCTTTCTTCCGTGTTTATTCCTGTTACTAACGACCAGATTGCTGCTAACGCCCGTCGTATTACTACTGTTTATTCCCTTGAGAAGTATGGAAACCACTTACATTCCATCTATAATTCCTTTCCTGCGTGAACTGCAGCCGCTCGAGCCGCTGCCGGTTGACGTTGCTTCTTCTGCCCTGCCCTGTAACGATATCAAGGCGGTTGTGTGGGATATCTACGGTACGTTATTAATATCCGCCTCGGGCGATATTGAAGCCGCAACCTTTTCCACACAGCATCTGCTGCGCGCCTGCAAGGCCGCCGGGATCGGCATCGCCGGCGATCATCCCGAGCAGGTTGCGCGTGATATGCTGCAGCAGTATCACGATGCCATTTACCGCGAACATGCCCGCGCTCGCGCCGACGGCTTTCCCTGGCCTGAAGTCGATATCCGCGCAATCTGGCAACAGGTTTTTTCGGCCTTTTCTTCCTCCCTGTCTTTTCCAGATTCCAATCCGGCTGTCTATGTCTCCTGCTCCGCTTTTGTGTTTGAACTCCTCAGTAATCCCGTCTATCCCATGCCCGGTATGCGTGAGATTCTTACCAGCCTGCATGCCAACGGCATCCTGCTCGGGATCGTTTCCAACGCCCAATTTTATACTCCCGTTATTATGAATTATTTTCTATCTGGCGAAGCCGTCGATACTGATGCCGTCAGCTTGTTTGAATCTGACCTGTGCGTGTATTCCTACAAGCTCCTGCGTGCCAAACCGGATCGTGTGCTGTTTGACAACCTGGTTGCTTCAGCCCGGGACAGGTACGGTCTGCATCCATATAATATCCTGTATGTCGGCAATGATATCCGTAATGATATCCACCCTGCTATGCAGGCCGGTTTGAAAACCGCCCTGTTCGCCGGCGATTCACGCTCGCTGCGCCAGCGTGAACATGATCCGAAATACGCCGGCGTTAAACCCGATTTTATTGTGTCCCATCTTCAGCAGGTTTGCTCAGACATTGCCGGCTTTCCTCCTGTTCCTGTCTAACCATTACATTCTTTTGTTGTATGAATATCAAATATTTGAACCACCTTATCCTGCACTCCCTGATCGGTAAAAATGACGGTGTGTCGATCGTTATCGACCAGACGGTTAAAGCCATGATGTCGTATATGGACATTCCGCTGGGTAATATCTATTTCCTGGCCGCTCATATGTCACCGCGATTTAATGCCCATACCGACAACGTGTTCTGGCACAAAAATGAAATTCACCGCAAAATAATTGCCTGTTTCAGCACTGTCGCGCCGCCTGAACTGGACGATGAAATTCATCAGAACGCCCTGAAAGCCAAAGAGGTCATCAGCACGTATGTCAAACGCCATAAAATCGATATTATTATGGCTCATAATATGTCCCATCCCTATAATCTTGTTACCGCGGTTGGCCTTGGTTATTTCATTGAAGAACGGCGTAAAAAGGGCATTATCTGGCCTAAAGTAGTCGGCTGGTGGCATGACTCGTATCATGAACGCGATACGTTTAATTCGCCCAATCCCGTTATCCAAAAATATTTGCGTTATCTGCCCGGTACGTATATTGACGGCTTAGTATTCATAAATTCCACTCAGCCCAAACTGGCCCGCCAGGTTTTTGAAAAGTATGGGATGCATGATGTCGATGATTTTTTGAAACGGAAAACGACTATTATTCCAAATACCAGCAGTATCCGATGGGAGTGGAAAAAATGCGACTGGGCTGCCGATGCGCTCCACTATCCTCCCCAGGATAATTATAACGCCTCCTTTTTCCGTGATATCGGCCTGCTCTCACAGCTCGATACAAAAGGCTTCTCTATCGATGATGCCGTTATTCTCCTCCAGCATACCCGTGTGGTCCAGCGTAAAAATATTGAAGCGGCAATAGAATTCGCCTTTGCCCTGGAAAAAAAATTAAAACGACAGAAAAAGAAAAAATGTGTCGTGTTACTCGTCTCCGGCCAGTCCGGTGATGAACGCGCTCCCTATAAACATTTCCTCATCAGGTTCTTTAAGTCGATGCTGTCCGATAATCCTGATGCCAACGTTCTTATGCTGTTCGGCGAGAAAAATATCCTCTCCTATCGTGATTTGATCCTCGGTCGAAAATATTACCGCTTTGCCGATATTCCTTCTATCGTTGCAGCCACCGGCGGCTTGGGCGTGTTCTTCAGTACCATGGAAGGCTTCGGTAATAACCTGCTCGAAATGGTCCGCTGGGGCTTGCCTGTCGTTATTAATAAATACGATATCTATCAGCGCGATATTGAACCCCTCGGCTTCTCTTTCCCCGCTATTACCAACGGTTCGTTGTCAGATGATGTGGTTGAGGCCGGTTATGATCTTATCACTGATTGCTCAAAACGTAATGCCCATGTCAACCATAATTTGTCTGTCCTCAGTACAAAACTTTCACATAAAATTATCGC
>CAZCLS010000142.1:5463-8744 GCA_964499565.1 uncultured bacterium | reverse complement strand
GTTCAGGGTTCAGGGTTCAGGGTTCAGGGTTCAGGGTTCAGGGTTCAGGAATCAAGGTTCAAGGTTCAAGGTTCAAGCCACGCACGGCTCACGGCCCACGGCCTATGGTCATCGGACTACAGTGAAGCATTGCTTCACGGAGCAAAGCATCGGCTCTCGGCTCTCGGCTCTCGGCTCTCGGCTCTCGGCTCTCACGGCCCACGGCCCACGGCCCACGGCCCACGGCCCACGGCTCTCGGCTCTCGGCTCTCGGCTCTCGGCCCTCTGCTCACGGCTCACGGCCCACGGCTCTCGGCTCTCTGCTCTCTGCTCTCACGGCCATCAACCATCAACCATCAACCATCAACCATCTTACTATATGGTTCTGTAGATTATTTGCAGAACTTTATCGACATGTTCATCGGCACGTTCGCGCGAGGTGGCTTCGCCGATGACACGGACCATCGGTTCGGTTGCCGAAGCGCGCACATGCAGCCAACCATCGTTCCAATCGACGCGGATGCCGTCGGTATCATCGACAAGACGTTCATTTTGAAAATACAAGCGGACGGCTTCGACCGCAGTGTATTGACGATCGGGGCGACAGGGAACATTTTTTTTAACGAGATGATAGCGTGGCAAGTGTTCGACGAGTTGATGAGCCGGGGCATTTCTAACCGCCATGGCTTCGAGTATAAGGCCCATGGTGAGAAAAGCGTCGAACACCGGCATAAAACCGGCGACAGCAACACCCCCGCTGCCTTCACCGCCCAGACAGGCGTTTTCATTCAGCATGGCGGATACGATCGCTGACTGACCGATAGGTGTTTTAATCAGGTGGGCGTTATGTTTTTTTACGACTTCGTCAAGAGTACGGGTAGTACTGATATTGGTAACAACAACGCTGTCGGGATAGCGCATCAGGCAATAATCGGCAACAAGGGGCAGAGTATATTCTTCACTGATACGTTCAGCGGTATCAGTAACAACGGCGACGCGGGTGCCGTCACTGTTGAGACAAAAGCCGACATCAGCGTTAGTAGGCTGAATGATAGAGCTGACCTGGGCGCTGTTACGGGGGCGCGGCTCGGGATCATGGGGGAAAACACCGGTCGGTTCGTTGTTAATCGGGATAACCGTGCAACCGAGTTGTTCCAGGAAGGTGACGACAAGGCCGGCGGTCGCGCCGTTGCAGGGATCGACGACGACGGTAAGATTACGTTCAGTAATGGCCGGGACATTCAGAAAAGAGATAAGTGCAGAGAGATACAATTCTTCATGAGAGAAGCTATGCGACTGAGAGCCTAACGTGTCCCATTTCATGCGGCGGAAATCCATACTGTGGAAAACTTCAAGAATTTCGTTGCCGTCGTAGGTATTAAAGAAGGTGCCATCCTGGCGGAAGGGAGTAATGCCGTTCCATTCGGCGGAGCTGTGGCCGGCGGAAATGGCGATACCGCCTTTCACGGCAGCATGGGAGCGAGCGTAGAACTGGGCCAGGGGAGTCGGGCAGATGCCGAGGTCATGAATTTCGCAGCCGGAGGATATCAGGGCTGAAACCGCGGCGGCATGCAGCATACTGCTGGAGTGCCGGGTATCGCGGCAGAGCGCGACCGGTTGACCGTCAAGATAGGTAGCAAAGGCATTGCAGTACTTGATGGCGAAATCGGGAGTCATAGACTCACCGACCAGGGCGCGCACGCCGGAATAGCTTATACGAAGAGAGCGCATTTTAAGGTTAGAGTCGTTATTGAAAAAACTCATTCACCCCCGACACAAGGTCGGGGGGGGCCTTAGTCTTAACGGAGCATTGTAGTGGCTGGGGACAGCCACCCTCCATAGTTTTAGCTTATCAAAGACCGGCCTCAGCGAGACCGGCTACAGTTTTGGTTATTCCAGAATTTCGACATTAGCGCGTGGAATAGTGACTTCCGGGCCGTTTTCGAGCTGCACGGAAAGAACCCGGACACTTGAGCCGGTATCAATGACAATCGGTTTTTCCTGCAGTTTGGAGACCGTGCCGATTTTTCCGAAATTGGGCCTGCGGATCAGGCGGCAGCGGGTGCCGATTTTCAATTCCATAGCTTGACCGGCTATGGTGTCAGTTTGTTTTTCGTGGGGAACGATCAGTTCGGGCCGGATAACTCCCGCGCGAATCTGAGTCGCGCCATTGATAGCGGCATAGCGTCCATTGAGCTCCTGGAGGAGAGAACGTGTGCGTTCCGGCATGGCTAACATGCCGAATCCTTCAGTGACAATGAGACTGAAGGGAATATCTTCCTCGCCGGTAACGGCGACACCGATATCGAATTTAAGGAAAGCCATCAATTCGGAATCGATGATACTGGCACCCATAACACCGATGACACCGTTATCGATAGCGGCCTGCAGGACCGAGCCATCGATACGGCCGGGAAACATGATAATAGAGCCGGAATACTCATCAGTAATATCATCAGCAGTAAGGACGTCCGAATCATTTTCAAACCAGACAAGGGAGCCGTGGCGTTCGCCGCCGACGCCGAAAATACCCTGAACGAGAGAGCAGGAGGTTTCGATCACAACGCCTTCGTCCGGAATAATTTCGACAACCGTACCGGAAATATAGCCGGTACATGAAATCGGTTTAGGTTTTCCGCGCACGCCGATATTACCGGAAAGCTGGGAGATATATTCGAGAGTGCCGTCGATCGGGGATTTGGCCCGATTGGTATAGAAGCCGAAGAAGACGGAGCGTTCGGCGATGATCTGTTCTTTTTTGATCACGTCATTTTCAGCGACAAGGCAGAACTGCTTAAGCTGTTCGGGGGCACACCCGAGCAAAGGGGCCGCTTTCACGACAGCGAGGGTACCGGGCAGATCGACTTTGGCGACGACCGTAGCAGGTTCGACGTGAGCGCCTATATCAACGACGACTTCACCTTTAACCGGCAGGCGGCGGGTTTTTCTGATAACGACATTGGGGCTGATGGTCAGACCTGGAGTAAATGCGCTTCCCATAATATTGTTCCCGTTAACATTAAAAAAAAATGATCAAACACCTTCGAGAGGAAGGAGCATAGCTTCATAATCGCGCCGGCGCTGGGCGGCATTTTTTTCCTGGTCGGGGTCAAATACCAGCGGGCGGCCGCGACCATCCAGAACAATACCGGTAATACCGCCGGTAACCTCGGTTTCAACAGTTTTGCCCGGGCCGTTGCCCGCATCGAAGTGGCGAGTCGGCTGAACAGAAATTTGTGCGGTTTCACCGGACGGCAGAGCAATCCGTTTCATTTCTCCGCACACAATCGAGAACTGCTCGG
>CAZCLS010000142.1:0-5363 GCA_964499565.1 uncultured bacterium | reverse complement strand
GTCGTTTCAACATTATCAAAGGCGGCGCCGATATCAACATCACGGGACATGCCGCGCAGGTCAACCGCTAAGGCTTTATGATGGATAAGGGAGAGCCGGAGAGCTTCGCGCGCGGCGGCCTGTTCGATATAGAGTTCTTCTTTTGTTTCGGGGATAGTTGTCGGGCGGATCATTTTATTCCGCAGGATATCGCGCAGGATGCTGGGATCGAATTTAAAGGGAAGCCAGCGCAGAATATTGGGAACTCCGGTTTCGGCCATAACATTGCAGAGGCTGTAACTCATGCCGTAATTGGCGCTGACGGTACGATGGAACTGGGATCTGAAGACACTGAAAATATCGGTAGTGGCTCCGCCGATATCGACGGCAAGAACATTCTGCTTACGTTCCTCGGCGACAATCTGAATAATAATACCGACGGCAGTGGGAGTGGGCATAATATCAGCAGAAGTAATCGCCATCAGTTTGGGATAGCCGGGGGCCTGCTGCATCACGTGTTCCAGGAACAATTCATGGATAGCATGACGCGCTTCAAAGACATCTTCACGGTCAAGGTCGGGGCGGACATTATCGACATGGCGGACACTGGCGATAGGGCCGAGGAGTTCATCGGCAAGCTCGCGTGCTTCGGTATTACCGCTGTAAATGACGGGCAGTTTAAATCCGCCGCCGAAACGCGGCTGGGGTTGAGCGGCGCGGATAATTTCAGCGATCATCTCCACGTGACGGCGGGTACCGCCGTTGGTACCCCCGGCCATAAGGATCATATCGGGTCTGATATGGCGGAGATGTTCAATACGCTCATGATTTTCGCGCGGGTCATCGAGGGCGACGGTATCAATAACGATCGCTCCGGCGCCGAGTGCTGCGCGTTCGGCGCTGGCGCCGCTGATAGAGCTGATGACGCCGGTACAGGCCATTTGCAAACCGCCGCCGGCGCTGCTTGTAGAAAAATAGGCGTCAATACCGTCACCGTTAACAGGCGGGGAGATCAGGTTGCCATCATCATCCAGAAGGCGGCGGCCGGTGATATCCTCTAATTCCTCCACGGCGTTACGGACGCCGACGGTGACATCATCGAAAGGGGCTTCGACGGTAGTTGGGGCTTCACCACGGCCGGCAAGGCGGTAGCCTTCGGAGGTTTTAACTACTAAAATTGCCTTGGTGGTGGTGCTGCCGCAATCAGTGGCAAGCATAACATCAAGCTGCTTTTTTTCTGTCGTGTTCACGTGTTAGTTCCTCGATACGTTTTTGAAGCAGTTTTACATTCGCGTCTTCCTGGAGCAGGAGACCGATTTTATACACGGGGATCGGCACCAGCATACTGATCATGGAGCCGAACCCGATACAGAGATTGCCGGTAATCGGGGCGATCGGACGATTCACTTCGACTAAAAAAGCGATAATCGTGCCTAAGCCGTATTGGACTGACCAGTGGGCGATCTGGTTTATGAGCTTGTCACGTTCTTCGTCTGTCAGCGTCGTTTCGAACATAGATTACATAGCCACGAGTCTGAGCCATTCGGCGACTAAGAAATGGACGCGTTCGATCAGGGCGCTGAGGCGCGTCATAAAAGTATTGCCGAAAAAAGCTCCTAAAGAGATCATCAGGAACCAGCGGCCCAGGTTGGCTGATGAGTTAAGGCTGACGCTTTTTCGTTCGAACGCAAAGAAGAAATACGTCAGCACTGATAGCATTGTAACAATAAACAGCAAATTTTCAAAGCCCAGGCCGGCGCGCTGGACGAAAGAAGCGCCTGGCAGCATATATTCATCAGGCCAGATCGACTTAAAAGAGCCGGTAATCTGGGGCATCAATTCATTGAATGTTTTTTTAAAGGAGAGGCCGGCGCCGGCGCCCAGGGTAACGCACATGGCGATACGGCTGATCCAGAAATGTTTTTTACTGTATTGAAAATACCAGAGGCATCCGATGATACCGGGAATAATCAGGAGGATGCTGGAAAAGGACGAAACGGAAAGTCCCTCGGAAAACCAGGAAGAGAAGCCCTGGCCGACGGGAAGCAGCAGTTTTTCCCACAAGATCTGTTTAGAGACGAGGACGCAGCCCCAGCCGGTAGCGCAGCCTTGAAGGGCATTCTGGAAAGCGCGATAGGCGGGATTATCTTTAAACATGAAGGAATAAACCGCGATCGTTCCGCAGGCTGCCAGCCAGACCGAAACGCGATAGAGAAAAACATTGGGCATTTCACGGTCCCGGGCCGTTTGTGAAACTAACTCCTGGACGCCGGGAGAGTGGTAAATCCGGAACTCGTTGACCGCCAGCATTGACAGGATGACGGCGATGATAGCGAGCCAGATAAGTGTGGTTTTTTTCTGATCCATAATGGAGTATATCCAGGTTAAAGCCCGGGTCGTTTGCGCCGGGCCATAATCATTGCGAAATTACCGAGAATGATGGCAGTAACCACGTACATCGTGGCAAAAGACTGAACGCTGACCGTCTGAGTACCCATGCCGGCTTTATTGACCAGGTGTTCATAGGCCGCGGCACCGGGAGCGCCGGCCAGGATACCGCAAATCTGGCCTGAATCGAGAAAAGGATAAGCCGAGGAACTGGAGATGCCGGCGGTTGCGATGGCAAAGGGTGTGCCATAAACGGACTGAACAAACCCGATCCAGAAAACGCCGTCCCAGGCATACCCGACGCGGTACAGCAAGGCGATGTCGTTGGCGTTTTTGATGTCTTTCATGAAAGGGAAATCATCCAGAGGGGTACCGTTCATGTCGGATTTGACAATACTGCGGATATCCTTGGCAAGGCCTTGAATGGTGGCGCCGCCGGTAAAGGTAATAGCTTCCAGGATGCAGTAATCCTTACCGTACTGAATCCGGCGCGGTGAATCCAGGAGATTAAAATCCCGGTTAAATTCGAGAGCGGTTTCGCGGGCAAACAGTTCGCCCAATTTCTGGCTTTCGGGCCAGGTTGTGGAGGTAATCACGGCGAATTTTATACCGCGTTTGAACAAATGTCGGATAAAGGCCTGGTACTGTCCCTGGCATTCGGCGCGGATACCTGATTCGAGGGCGCAATCGATAAAAACGACCTTGTTGGAGTCGAGGGCATCAACGCGGTCATACAGCATCTGAACCGGGAGGGGAACGGGAACCGGCATACGGGGCCGGGTAAATTCGAACACGACCATGAAAACAGCGAACAGGGCGTACAGGATGCGGGGGTCGCAATACTGAACGTTATCCCAGAACTGTTTTGAGAGCAGCTGTTTCATCAATCGTTTTTCTCCACACCTGCATAGACACTGTTATCGATACCGAGCCAGATTCTGAGAGAGATGGCAAACATACCGACTAACATACCGATCCAGACGCCGCGATAGGCGGCGGCATTAATGACAGTCAGAATTTTCTGAGAGAGCCAGGGCAAATGCAGAAAAACGAGTTGGCGTGGCATAAACGAAGCGAGCCATTCACCGATCGGCATTTGACCTACCATAACGATAACAGCGGCAACCATCAGCAGTCCCGCTTCAAGGCTACGAATCCGGAATGACCGGTAGGCGGCGCTGATAAGGTAGAAGGTGATCATGGAAAATACCGCGGCGCCCATGGGAACCATGAGGGAATTGAAGCCGAAATCGACACCGAGTTTAAAGAACAGGGGAGGGGCTTTCATCTGGGTAACGGCGGCGAAGACGGTCATATAGAGCAGAGCGCCGATAAAAATGAGGCTGTTATAACTGCCTTTTTCACGCCGCAGCACTTTTTTGCCATGAAACATCATAAGGTTGATCAGGGCGATAAACATGCCGAAGGCGCCAACGATCTGCATGCCCTGACCGAACCAGTTAGTAGCGCGCGAGAGATACGTAGGAGTGCCGAAGGCACCGACCGATTTAAACGGTACAAGAGCGAGCGGCTGGTTGGTACGTGCGGGCAGATACGCGGAGCAGAGAAAAGAAGCTCGCGGGGATGATTCAGGCCTGGTTTTTTCAGCTTGCAGAACAGTATTGAAAAAGAGGCTCGTTCCGCCGGGTCCAGCCCGGAATGAGGCAATGGAGCCGGCATTGGTAGACAGCTGCAAATTCATCTGAGAATCAGGGAAAGCGGGGCGAAAGGAGATTAGTTTATTTTTAATACCGAAGAGCCAGGTAGTGTCAGCGTTGATTGAGGTAGAGTCAAAGGTATTGATAACGCCGCAGAGGGAGCTTATATTGCATGCCGGAGCCGGAGCGAGGAGCTGGTTTGTAAGTGTGGCACCTGAAGCCTGCCAGAGAACCAATCCCGTTCCGGGAACATTCAAAACCAGGTCGAACAGGAAGACATCGTTGGACCAGGATACAGCATAGAGCAGGAGACGGCCGGGTAAAACACCGTTCCTGTCTCGAATGGATGGGTGGGGAAATCCGTTGGTTGAAAAAACGACCGGGCCGGTTTTGCGGAAAGAGAGCCCGTTGTTCCTGCTGACAGCGCTGCACAGCGTAGGTTCACTTTCATTATTATAGCCGATATAGGTAAGAACGATAGAATCGCGGACGGAAACGGCATCGAGGGCGTCGAGGCCTTTACGGTCGTAGGGAACAAACAGGGAGCGTTCGACAACAGGTTTGTGGGGCAGGCGCACCCAGCCGGAGGAGGAAGAGGAGTCGCGGACCAGGCGCCCGATACCACCGAGGCCTTTACGATATTCACCGGCATAGAAAACGAGCAGGGAACCGTCATGAAGGACGGGGGCAGGCGCTGCGATTTCAAAGGAATCGAAATCGCCGCCGATTTTTTCGGGCAGAAGAAATTCGAGCACGAAATACAGGCCGACAGCGAAAGCAACAGTTTTGAGTGCGGTTCGTCGAGTCATGCACCTACCAGGTTAACAATAAAGACAGCCAGTCATGGCCGAAGATCGTTACGCACAGAATGCCAAGGACAACAATAATGAAGATCAGCAATTTACTGTAATCCTGGCCGACGAGACTACCGGTAAGAACGGGATCTTTGCTGAAGTAAGCGCCGGCGGCATAGAACTCTTCGCCGAAGACAGTATAATCACAGGCAATGATAAAAAAAGGAACCTGGAAAAAGCTGGGGGTACAGGCGATCTGGATCGCGCCGGACTGCTGGGCGGCTTCGGCAATAAACATAGCTTCATAGCCATACTGGCCGAAGAGCATATTTGCTCCGATGTGTTCCTGTTTAATCCAGGCGGCGACACCGGAACCGTAGGCGGGCTGATAATTTGACATATAGCGCACACATTCTTCGGCGGCGAAGAGACCTTCCTGCCCCATAGCAGCATAGCCATCCTTCCAGTATTCCTCTGCCATGGCATAAGCCAGGGGATCATAAATAGGAACATGGACCGGCATGGAAAGGCGGGCGGCTTTACG
>CAZCLS010000141.1:0-8772 GCA_964499565.1 uncultured bacterium | reverse complement strand
AGTTCATACAGCGTCGTATGGTAGCAAATCCCCCGAGCCCCTGTCAAGTACCGACCATCCCGGCTTCGGAGAAGCTTGGGACTACTCGTTACATCAATGCCTTGGAACTCGAAGTAACCCCTGGGGTCTACGACCCCGGGGCAGAAGACTCATGCGCTTCACCGGCAATCACCTGCTTGCCACCATGCCCCGGCTTCGGAGAAGCCTGGGGCTACTTGCTGCACACATGCTTTGGGACTTGGAGTAGCCCTGGCCAACCTGTCTGACTTGTCTGACCTGTCTGACTTGTCCGACCTGTCCGACCTGTCCGACACCTGAACCCCGAACCCTGAACCCCGAACCCTGACAACTCCATCAACCATCAACCATCATCCATCCACTCTTGACACCAATCCCCGTTTCTACTATCATCTTTTCTTGTAACCCTTACTATACCTGTATATGCCGACTGCCTGCTTTAAAAAAATACTTACCGCCCCGGTCTACGATGTTGCCATCGAGTCACCGATCGATGAAATGAAGCGCCTGGGAAAAGCCCTGAACAACCGGGTCCTGATAAAACGTGAAGACCTGCAGCCCGTCTTTTCCTTCAAATTACGCGGCGCCTATTGCAAAATGTCAAAATTATCACCCTCCGAGCGCAGCAAAGGCGTGATAGCTGCCTCGGCCGGCAACCATGCTCAGGGCGTCGCCCTGGCCGCGGCGAAACTCGCTATCCGCGCCACAATAGTCATGCCCCAGACAACTCCTGAAATTAAAGTCCGCTCGGTTAAAGAATTAGGCAGCCAGGTCATCCTGCATGGCGATACCTTCGATGAAGCCTGTTTATACGCCAAAACCCTCGTCAAGGAAAAAGATTTTGTCTTTATTCATCCCTATGATGATGTCGATGTCATCGCCGGTCAGGGCACAATCGGCATGGAAATTCTGCGCCAGCATTCAGGTCCTCTGCATGCCATCTTCATCCCCGTCGGCGGCGGCGGCCTGTGTGCCGGTATCGCCTCGTACGTCAAATACCTCCGTCCTGATATCCGCATCATCGGCGTCGAACATGAAGAGTCCGCCTGCCTGTATGCCGCGCTGAAAAAAGGCCGACGGGTTACCCTTCCCAATATCGGTATTTTCGCCGACGGCGTCGCCGTCAAACAGATCGGCAAACATCCTTTCCGCCTTCTTAAAAACACTATCGATGAATGCATCACCGTCACTACCGACGAAATCTGCGCGGCGATCAAGGATATTTTCGACAATACCCGTTCAATCGCCGAACCGGCCGGAGCGCTTGGCCTGGCCGGCCTGAAAAAATATGTCATGCGCCGGAAAGTTCAGGGTAAAACCTTTATGACAATCGAAAGCGGCGCGAATGTCAATTTCGACCGCCTGCGCGATATCTCCGAACGCGCCGAAGTCGGTGAACAGCGGGAAGCGATCTTTACCGTTACGGTACCCGAACGTCCCGGCAGTTTTAAGGCGTTCTGCAAAACGATCGGTATGCATAATATCACCGAATTCAACTACCGCTATTCCGACCCGAGCCGGGCCGTCGTTTTTGTCGGCCTGGAACTCAAACCAGGGATCGATGACCGTAAACGCCTGATCAAAACCCTCAGGGATAAAGGCTATAGCGTTACCGACCTGACCGATAACGAACTGGCTAAACTCCATATCCGCCACATGGTCGGCGGGCACGCCAGCAATGTTACCGACGAGGTTATCTACCGGTTCCAGTTCCCCGAACGACCCGGAGCGCTGCTCAATTTCCTGAACACGTTAGGCCAGCACTGGAACATTTCCATGTTTCATTACCGCAACCACGGCTCGTCCTACGGCCGGGTATTCCTGGGATTGCAGGTGCCCCGCAACGAACAAAAACAGTTCCAGGCTTTTGTCAGCAACCTTGGATTTAATATCACCGATGAAACCGGCAATCCGGCTTATACATTGTTTTTAAGCTGAGACAGGCATCATTTCATTTGACATTTAACTTGACAATTGAATTGCCAATATGATATCCTTTACACATTAGATCGTTTAACATCCAATTGGACCGTACGTCTTATGATTACCGTGAAAGAAAATACAACGCTCGTTGGCGTCTCAGAGCTCAGGTCCGGCATCGATAAAATTCTTGCCAAAACCCGAAATGGACTGGTGATTATTGAAAAACGACATAAACCCCAGGCGGTCTTAATGTCAAATAAAGAATATGAACACCTTCAGAATGTACTCGATACCGCTGAAGATATTGTCCTGGGTCATATAGCTCGCAGCCGCCTGGAAAAAAGCTCTGCTAACGATTTCATTGCCATTGAAAAACTTCTGTAATACTACGCTTTAGCATGTGGCACGTCAAAATTCATCGTTTGGTTATTGAACAGGATTTTAAGAAATTTTCTAAATCTGCTCGCAAGCTCATCCTTAAAACATTGTTCAAAAAACTCGGCTCAGCTCCCGAAGAGTATGGCGGGCCTCTCCGATACGGTCTGAAAGAATTCTGGAAATTGAAAATCGACGAGTATCGCGTTGTATACTCAATTAAAAAAAAGGAGGTGTCTGTTCTTGTTTTGAAAATCGGTATGCACCGCGATGAGGAAGTGTATAAAGACATGCTTTCCCGTATAAAATATTTACCCTGAACCCTGAACCCCGAACCCCAAAAACTACCATGACTAAACACATCGTCAAAACATCAAAAGCTCCCGCTCCCGTCGGACCGTATAACCAGGCTGTTAGTGTCGGTTCACTGGTCTTTGCCGCCGGACAGGTCGCTATCAATCCTGCTACCGGTAAATTAGAACTCGGTACCGTGGAAGAACAAACCCGCTTGGTGTTGAACAATCTTAAAGCCGTGCTCGAAGCCGCCAGCTCCAGTCTCGAGAAAGTCGTCAAAACTACCGTCTTTCTCAAGGATATGAACGACTTCCCGAAAATGAACGCGGTCTACGCTGAGTTCTTTCATGCCGAAACCGCCCCGGCCCGCTCAACCGTCGAAGTCGCCCGCCTGCCTAAAGACGTGGCGATCGAAATCGAAGCTATCGCCGTGAAATAACCACCGGAACATGCACCCGCAAGGTATCAGACACCTGAACCCTGAACCCTGACCACTCATGAATAAGGCCCTTCTGGAATTCGGTCTGCTGTGTTTCACCACCCTGTTCACTATGATGAACCCGGTCGGGATTATTCCGCATTATATCGCCATGACCGAGCATCTCGACCAGAAGCAGTCCCGCATGGTCGCGGTCAGAGCTATTCTTGTCGCTGCTTTAGTCTTGTTCCTGTTCGCCCTGACCGGCAATTTACTGTTCAATTTCTTTTCCATCTCCATTCACAGCATGCGCATCGTGGGCGGCATTATCTTCTTCATCCTCGGTTATGAAATGTTGAATGCCCGCCTGAGCCGGATTCAACACGACCAGGGCGACCACTATGCCTATGCCCGCGACATGGCCATCACACCCCTCGCAATCCCCATCATCTGCGGTCCCGGCGCCATCACCACCGTCATTATCTTCATGAACAGCGCCGACTCGCTCGACAAGAAAATGATCCTCTGCGGCTGTATTATTGCCGTTATTGTCCTGACCTTCCTGATGCTGATCAGCGGCAAAAAAATCCTCTCCCTTCTTGGCGACAGCGGCAATAAAGTTCTGATGCGCATCATGGGCCTGATCCTGATGGTCATCGCCGTAGAATTCTTCTTCAGCGGCCTGAAACCCATCCTCCAGGATATCCTCCATATCCAATAATCAGCCACTTCGCTCCTACAACCAAAAACAATCGGACCGATCCGACCGATCCGTCCGATCCGACCGATAAAACTACCCTCTGAACGGTAAACGGTTCGCAAGACGGGAGGACGCAAGGTCTGCCCACGGCTCACAGCCCACAGCTCACGGCCCGCGGCCCTCGGACATCTTCCATTTATTACCAACTTTCAGTATACTGTTCATGTGCGAATTGCATTGTGTAACGCGATTTAAGAAAATATGAAACAAAAATCAATTGCATTCAGACAGGTCGGACAGGTCGGACAGGTCGGACAGGTCAGACAGGTCAGACAGGTCAGACAAGTCAGACAGGTCGGGCTTTTTTAAAACTCTACACCGGAGAAAGATTCATGGTTACTTCCAACACTCCCCTGCTGCCGCATGGTGGATATCGATCGTTGCGGAGTTATGCTGTAGCTGAAGCGATATACGATGCCACAATAGTGTTCTGCCGGCGATTTTACAAGCACAATCATCGCATGACAGATCAGATGGTTCAGGCGGCACGGAGTGGTGTGAGGAATATCAGTGAAGGCAGCGGTGCGGCAGCAACATCTCGCAAAACCGAAATGAAACTTACTAATGTTGCCCGCGCCAGCCTGGCCGATGAACTGCTGCGTGATTACGAAAGTTTTCTGCGACAAAACGGACTACGCGTCTGGCCTAGGGAATCACCCGAAGCACGCGCAATGCGTGAGCGTTTGAAACACGATCATATCGCTAATCTGCCACCCGCGCCTTCCGGTTCAGTCAGGCTGACCGGCCTGGCCGGCCTGGCCGATTTTGTCGCTAAAACAGATTCTGAACTCGCTGGTAACGCCATGCTGTGCGCCATTAACCAGGCTGTATATCTGCTGAATCGGCAACTGAAAAGCCAGGGAAAAACATTTCTCTCCCAAGGAGGTTTCACCGAGCAACTATACTCCGCACGCAAAGGATTCCGTAAAAATAATAACCAAAACCCAGAGTCAGCAGAACAGTCAGACAGGTCAGACAGGTCGGACTGAATCCTTAAAACCGGAAACTGCATTGTGTAACTAAAATAATACGAGCATGAAAGTTAAAACCACTGTAATCAGAATCCTAACTGTTTTCTTCGTGTTATTATTCATTTTTTTCGTTAATTCATATACGTCATTATCTCTAAGGTTTAGTCCGTGTTCTAACCGGGAAAAAACGCAGGACAATCTCAAGCAACTCCACATACTGATGATGATGTACGCCCAGGACTGGGACTCCTTTCCCAAAGTTACTCCTGAAGGCGGCAACGGCGTTCGCGACCTGTACCCGCTCTATGCAACCGGTTTTCTCGAAAAGCAAAATCTTAGTATATTACAACCGCCCGGCGTTGCTTTGCTGCCGTTTTCCAAAAACCCGACAATCGACGAGTTCGACAAAGACCATATCGGTGTCTCGTACAACTCCACCGCCATTCCCGACGACCCGACCGATCCACCCCTGCTGGCCGACCAGGGTGTCTGCATGGGATGCCTTCAACTCACATCGGAAGACCACGGCATCAAAGCCCGGGAAATAACGGGTGCATTAGTACTGTTTGCCAGCGGTCGAACAGAATTTGTTCGGACCAACCGCCAGGACATTTTGCTCAGTCCATCAATTTCATTCGAAGATTGGAAATTACTCAAAGACCAGAAAGAAACCAATGGTTATACTACTATAACATCCAACGAATATTATAAAGCCCGGGTCGCCTACACCCAATCCCGGTCTGCATACTCACAAGAATGTATGCGCGATTCCATTCTATTGGGATTAACATATTCAGCCTGTCTTTGTTTTCCTTTTTTTGTTTATTGTTTCCTTCGCGGCCTGCTGCGAAAAAAAGCGCTCCGTAATCCGGCTTATAGATTCTCGCCTGCTGCCTCGCTGGCAGTCGCGAGCCTGGTACTGTCATTGTATCCATTATTCATGCTTCCCGGCATCTATATGCTTGAGACGCTATCACCCCGATTCTTAGTTCACGTACATCCATTGTCACTTTCATCATCCGTTATACAAATCGGCGCTTTATTCATCCCCGTGATTGCCATTCTGTGTGCCTATAGTGCCCGACTGTATCTGAAACTGATACATTACGAGAATGAAACTGACCAGTCCATAATCCGTCTCAGTCTTGTATGCGGCTATACCACCCTCATTGCCGGTGTGCTTTTTTATATCTGTCTGGGTTAGAATATTATGAATACTCCATCCCCAACAAAAAAATCATCTCAAATTGCCGGTATCACCTTGATATGCGGCATTATTGCTATTTGTTCTTTCCTGTTTTTTATTCCCTCTTTTTCACTTTATTATGGCATCTTTACAATACTGTTGCTTGTATTATGGATTATGGCATCTATATCCGGTCTGGGTTTCGGTACTGTATCGATTATATCTATTGTCCGGCAATCCATCCCCCGAACTGAACTTCCCAAAGTCATCATCGGTTTGTCTATTGAATTGATCCCCATAGTATTAACAGGTATCTTTATCCTCTTATTACCTTCAATCCAGGCTTGTGTAAAAAGAAACTTAACTAATGATAATATGAAGCAATTGTATATGCTGATAATGATGTACGAAAAAGACTACGACACATTCCCGAAAGTTACTCCCGAAGGCGGCAATGGCGTTCGGGATTTGTACCCACTGTTTTCTGTTGGTTTGCTGGAAGAAAGAAGTATTGTTATTCTCCAACCGCCCGATACACATTTGCTTCCCTTTTCCGAGAATCCCACTATCGACGAGTTCGACAAAGACTATATCGGCCTTTCCTATAATTCCACTGCCCCATACGACGAAACCAACACTATCCCCCTGCTCGCCGACCAGGGCGTCAGCAGCGGGTATCTCCAGCTCAAAACCGATGATGCCGGCATCAAACCCCGTGAAAAGCGCGGCGCTATAGTCGTGTTCTCCAGCGGCCATATAGATTTCATCCGCGCCGGCAGGCAAGGCAAATTGAGCACTAATATGCTATCAAAAACCGATTGGAGCCTGTTGAAAGATTAACCCATCAGACCGATCCGTCCGATCCGACCAATCCGACCGATAAAACTTCCTTCTTAACGGTCAACGGTTTACAAGACGGGAGGACGCAAGGCCCTCCCCTACAGTAGTGTCTGCCCATGACCTACTGCCCTCTGCCCTCTGCCCTCTGAACCCTGAACCCTGAACCCTGAACCCCAACAACTCCATCAACCATCAACCATCTCCCATTCTTCCCTTTCTCCAACGTTTTCTGTATACTATTCTTATGTGAACTGCATTGTGTAACATAAACACTACATGTCTCATGAATACTTCATTTAAAATGTCTTTGTTGTGTCTTGCCAGCGCCTGTTTGTTTTTTATCTTTTTTGTCTGCTTTTTCCCCCATTTAGGATACCGGATACCCATAGTAAAAGCCCTTGTTATTTTATTATTAATTCTTGGCTCGCTTGCAAGCACAGGAATCACGGGAATATACGCACTATACCTTTCTTTTTCACGTCGCGAGTTTATCTATACTATACTGCCTCTTATTGGCTTTCTGATTATATATTGGAGCTTTGGTGTGTACATAAAGACTATGCCGCCAAACCCAGGATATCGTATAAAAGTAAATGACAATCTCAAGCAACTGCACATGCTGATGATGATGTACGCCCAGGACTGGAACTCGTTCCCAAAAGTTACTCCCGAAGGCGGCAACGGTGTCCGCGATTTGTATCCCCTCTATACAACCGATTTGCTGTACGAGCAAGCTCTGAGTATATTGCAGCCGCCCAACTCTCATTTGCAGCCGTTTTCCAAAAATCCAACAATCGAAGAATTCGACAAAGACCATATCGGCTTTTCGTACAATTCCACCGCAACATACAACGAAACCAACACCGTCCCCCTGCTCGCCGACCAGGGCGTCAGCAGTGGGTATCTCCAGCTCAAAACCGATGACAACGGCATTAAAGCCCGTGAAAAGAAAGGTGCTGTAGTCCTGTTCACTAGCGGTCGGATCGAGTTCATTACCGCTGACAAAAACGGCCGGCTGAGCACGTATTTGCTATCAAAGGCCGATTGGAGCTTGTTGAAAGATTGAAGCAGAAGATGTATAATGCTATAAACATTGGACAGGTCGAACAGGTCGGACAGGTCGGACAGGTCGGACAGGTCAGACAAGTCGGACAAGTCGTACTGAATCCTGAAAGTCTACAATTGCTTTGTGTAACATCAACATTACAAGCAAAATGAATACTACATTTAAAATGTCATTGTTGTGTCTCGCCAGCGCGTGTTTATTTTTTATCTTGTTAATCTGTTGCATTGATTTCAGGGATTTACACCTCAGGGATTTACGTCAAAGTATTCTTATTCTCCTATTATTGGTCTTTCTCGCAGGAACAATAATAACGGGTATATCAACCCTGTATCTTTCAATTTCACGCCGGACATTCCAGTATTGCCTCTTCCCCCTTATTATCTTTCTGATCATATTTTGGAACGTTGGTCTGTATAAAAGAATCCGTCCTCCATTTCATAAACGTCCCCCAAAAGCAAACGACACTCTGAAACATATCCACATTCTGCTGATGATGTATGCCAATGACTGGAACTCGTTCCCTAAAGTAACTCCTGAAGGCGGTAACGGCGTTCGCGACCTGTATCCACTCTATGCAACCGGTCTTCTTGAAAAGCAAAATCTGAAGTTATTGCAACCCCCCGGCACTAAGATGAAACGATTTTCAGATGAACCGATTATATACGAGTTCGACCAAAACCATATCGGCTTTTCATACAATTCCACAGCCATACCCGACGACCCCAACAATCCGCCCTTGATGGCCGACCAGGGAGTCAGCAGCGGTTCTCTGCAGCTTGAAACAAACGATAACGGCCTGAAAGCCCGGGACACAAACGGCGTAATAGTCCTGTTCGACAGCGGCCGGATCGAATTCATCCCGGCTGACAAAAACGGCCGGCTGAGTACTAATAAATTATCCCAAGCCGATTGGAGCCTGTT
>CAZCLS010000140.1:0-8779 GCA_964499565.1 uncultured bacterium | reverse complement strand
AATAATGAAATAATTAAACTGTAAGGAATATCATGGCTGACAAGACAAACCACACAGACATTCGTATTGGCACATTAGTTCCTGGTGACAAGGCGGCGGCGTATATCCGGCAGATTCTGCCTCACGGCTTTGAGTCATTCGCTCTGACGTTCTGGCAGCGGCTGGGAGATGCCGACCTGCCGCGGATTGCCCGTGAAGTGGAGGAAGTGCTGCAGGGGACGCATGCCGTTATCAGTTCAATCTCAGTGTTCGGCAATCCGCTGGAGAGCCGGCCGGTTGACGGAGAAACGCGGCAGGGCTGGGAGCAGCTGATAGACGCCGCGGAACTGTTTCATACCGACATAGTAACCGGATTTGCGGGCCGGCTGATTGACAAACCGATAGACGAATCCATTCCTCGCTTCAAAGAAGTATTTGAACCGCTGGTGCGGCGCGCGGCGGACAAGGGAGTCCGGATCGCGTTTGAAAACTGCGATATGGGTGGAACCTGGCAAATGGGTGACTGGAACATTGCCCATAATCCGACGGCCTGGGAGCTGATGTTTAATGCCGTACCGGCTGATAATATCGGTTTGGAATGGGAACCATGCCATCAGATGGTGCATCTGATAGATCCGCTGCCGCAGCTGAGGAAATGGGTTGGCAAGGTATTCCACGTGCATGGCAAAGACGCCACGGTATGCCGCGATAGTGTCCGTGAACACGGCATTGGCGGCCCTCATCAGTTTGCCTGGCATCGATCACCGGGATTCGGGGATACGAACTGGACGGACCTGATCAGCATTCTGCGCCAGGGCGGATTCAAGGGAACTATAGACATTGAAGGCTGGCATGACCCGGTATACCGGGGTGAGCTTGAGATGACCGGGCAGGTACACGCGCTGCAATATCTGAAATGGTGCCGCGGCGGAGAATACGTTATTAATCCTGTAACTGAGTAGAACTATGTCAACGAAAAAAGTATTGATGGTATGGGGCGGCTGGGACGGCCATGAACCCAAACAATGTGTTGAAGTATTTGCACCCTGGCTGAAAGAGCAGGGATTTGACGTCACGGTAACTGATTCGCTGGATATGTATGCCGATCCCGCGCTTATGAGCACGCTCAGTTTAGTAGTACCCTGCTGGACTATGGGAAGCATCAGCCGCGAGCAGGAGCAGGGCTTGCTGGCAGCTGTTCGGTCGGGAGTCGGCATCGCCGGCTGGCACGGCGGCATGTGTGATTCCTATCGCAACAATCCCGACTACCAGTTCATGACCGGCGGTCAGTGGGTAGCCCATCCGGGCGGGATAGTAGATTATGCAATCAATATTACCCGGGCGGATGATCCGATCATGGCGGGCATCAGTGATTTCAGCTTGCATTCGGAACAGTATTATCTGCTGACGGACCCGGGCAATGAGGTTCTGGCTACAACCACATTTTCGGGCGAGCATGAAGGGATCGACTGGATCGCCGGCACGGTAATGCCGGCGGTCTGGAAACGCCGTTATGGAGCGGGCAGAGTGTTTTACTGTTCCGGCGGCCATGTAGCGGCGGATTTTGATGTGCCGGAACTGAAGACAATCGTCCAGCGCGGGATGCTCTGGGCCGCGCGGGAAAAATAATTCGCGCACTGGTATAACCGAGTCAGAATGGGAGTAATAGTATGATACGGTATAAAAAAGCATCTGATATCCGCGTCGGTGTGGTCGGGTACGGCGGAGCGTTTAATATGGGCAAAGAGCATCTCAGCCGCGCGGCTGAAGCGGGGATGACCCCTGCTGCGGTAACAGATCTTGACCCTGCGCGGCTGAACCAGGCGCAAACTGATTTTCCCAGCATAGCCACGTTTCCGACTGTTCACCAGATGCTCAAACATGCCGATGTCGATCTGATAGTGATAATCACACCGCATTCATCTCACGCCAAGATTGCGCTGCAATGTCTTAAACACGGCAAACATGTTGTATGCGAAAAACCTCTTGCGCTGACAACAGCAGAATGCGATGCGATGATACAGATGGCTCAAAAGAATGATGTAATGCTTTCAACGTATCATAACCGTCACTGGGACGGCTGCATAATGCAGGCCGTAAAAAAGATAGCCGGAGGCGGCATAGGCGATGTAGTCAGAATAGAGGCCTGGATGGGTGAGTGGGGCCAGCCGCTGGATTGGTGGCGCTCAAGTAAGTCTATTTCGGGCGGCATTCTGTATGACTGGGGTGTCCATCTGCTGGAATACATGCTTCAGATCGTGGATAGCGATATCAGTGAAGTAAGCGGATTCGCCCATTCCGGCCTGTGGGCCCGGACGTCAATCTGGAAAGATGACACGAATGAGGACGAAGCCACCGCGATTGTCCGGTTCAGCAACGGGGCAATGCTGACACTGCGAATTTCATCGATTGACACGAATCCCAAGCGGGGTTGGGTGGAAGTCACCGGAACGAAAGGCACGTATGCCTTTGACTGGCAGAAATGGGAGATGATAACGCCTAAACGCAATAGCATCATTCGAACGACCGGCAAGAATCCACAACCGGATTACGATAAATATTACGCCAATATTGCCGGACATTTAGTTAATAATGAGACCCTGATCATTACACCCGAATGGTCCCGGCGACCTATTCATATTCTCGATCTTGCTCAACGCAGCGTGCAGGCCGGCAAAGCACTCAAAGCAAAGTACCGATAGATTGACGGGTGATGGATGATGGATGATGGGTGATGGTTGATGGATGATGGTTAATGGTTAATGGTTAATGGTTAATGGATGATGGATAATGGTCAATGGATGATGGTTAATGAACCCTGAATCCTGAACCCCGAACTCTGAACCCTGAACCCTGAACCCTGAACCCTGAACCCCGAACCCCGAACCCCGAACCCCGAACCCCGAACCTTGAACCTTGAACCCTGAACTATTAATCTGCGTCGTTGACGGAACCAGTCCTGCTGGCGCCTGTCCGGCCTAAACAACAAGGATACTGCCATGTCTTTAATCAAAGGACCCGCGATATTTCTAGCCCAATTCTTAGGGGATGAAGAGCCGTTTAACACGCTTGAAAATATAACTGCCTGGGCAAAATCTCTGGGCTTTATCGGCGTTCAGATTCCAGCCTGGGACGGTCGGGTCATCGATCTTGCCGCGGCAGCTGAATCAAAAACATATTGTGACGAGTTGAAAGGACGCTGCAACGGTCTGGCGATAACCGAATTGGCCACTCATCTGCAGGGGCAGCTCGTTGCCGTGCATCCCGCCTATGACACTTTATTCGACGGCTTTGCCGCGCCGGAAGTACGGGGCAATCCTGTCGCGCGGACTGATTGGGCGGTTGACCAGATGAAGAAAACGATTAAAGCGTCGGCCAACCTGGGACTTACAGCGATACCGACCTTCAGCGGCGCGTTTCTGTGGCCAACGATGTACCCCTGGCCGCAGCGGCCGGCTGGATTGGTTGAAGAAGGATTTAAGGAACTTGCCCGGCGCTGGAAACCGATTCTTGATTATGCTGAAAAATATGGCGTCGACCTGGCCTATGAAATTCATCCGGGAGAAGACCTGCATGACGGAGTCACATTCGAGCGTTTCCGTGAAGCAACCGGCAATCATCCGCGTGCCAATATCCTGTATGACCCCTCGCATTTCGTCCTGCAGTGCCTGGATTATATCGGATACATCAGCGTTTACGCGGAGTTTATCAAAGCATTCCACGTAAAAGACGCGGAATACCGCGCGTCAGCCCGCAGCGGCGTATATGGCGGATACCAGGACTGGAAGAACCGGCCGGGCCGGTTCCGCAGTGTGGGAGACGGGCAGGTCGATTTCAAGCAGGTATTCACGAAATTGACTGAGATAGGTTTCGATTCCTGGGCGGTACTGGAATGGGAATGCTGCATCAAGGACGCTGCCCAAGGCGCGAAGGAAGGTGCGGAATTCATATCATCGATGCTGATAGACGTGCCCAAAAAAGCGTTTGACGACTTCGCCGGCGGAGAAACAGACGCGGAAACGAACCGCCGCATACTGGGGATAGGAGAGTAGGGACAAACCCGTGTGTCCGCCCGAAATGGAGTAGTGAATGAGGGTTAAAAGTTTAAGGTGTAAAGGGGATTAGGGGTACACGGTCTGTTGAGATAGACTGAAAGCCGACTGGAACCCCTGATAGCATGCTATAGACTGACTACCCGGAAAATGCGGGAGTGATGGTTGGAAAAGTAATCTGATTCACCGGCGTACCGCCATCGGCGTGTGCCACCGGGATCTTTGTCATTAATATGAAACGGGAGCATGACAATGAAACAACGAAAACTTCGCGCGGGAATGATCGGGGGCGGGATTGGCGCGTTTATCGGTCCGGTCCATCGCATGGCGGCTACGCTAGACAATGAAGCCGAATTTGTAACCGGCGCGTTTTCATCCGATCCGGAAAAATCAAAAAAATCCGGAGAAGAGCTTTTTCTCGACCCGGCCCGGGTGTACGGATCGTACCAGGAACTGATTGCGGGCGAGAAAGATCGTCCAGATGAGGAACGTCTGGACTTTATTTCGATCGTGACGCCGAACGCCACTCATTATCCAATTGCCAAAGCGTGCCTGGAAGCTGGATTCAATGTCATCTGCGACAAGCCCATGACATTTAATCTTGAGGAAGCGCGCTCCCTGAATGAAATAGTGAAGCAGACAGGTAACGTTTTCGCGCTGACCCACAATTACACCGGATATCCGATGGTCAAGCAGGCAAAAGTGATGGTCGCGAATGGTGAGCTTGGGAAAATAAACAAAATTGTGGTTGAATACCCGCAGGGCTGGCTTTCGGGTTTTCTGCGCGAAACGCAATCATCGATCAGTCCCTGGCGCATGGACCCGGCAAAGGCCGGAGCTTCCTGCTGTATGGGAGATATCGGTACCCATGCCGAGAATCTGGCACGCTACATTACCGGTTTGGAAATCGAGGAATTATGTGCCGATCTGACATCGTTCATACAAAACAATCCGCTCGAAGACGACGGTAATGTTCTGATACATTACAAAGGCGGCGCGCGTGGCATTCTGTATGCGTCGCAGATTTCATCGGGAGAGGAAAATGGATTGAATATTCGTGTCTATGGCACAAAGAAAGGACTGTATTGGAACCAGGAAGACCCGAACTATCTGGTCATCAAAGACCCGAGTGGATTTACGACAACGTACTCCAAGGGAAACGACTGTCTGTGCGATGAAGCCAAAGCGGCCGGGCGTCTGCCGTTCGGCCATCCGGATGGATTCATAGAAGCGTTCGCGAATATCTATCGCGCGGCCTATACTGCTATCCGGGCTGAAGTGAGAGGAGAACCATTGCCGGCAGCAGATTTTCCGACCGTTGAAGATGGAGTAATCGGGATGGCATTTATCGAGACGGTCGTCAAGAGCAACGGATCATCAGAGAAGTGGGTAAAGATGATTGAATAGATACCGATGCCGGAAGCTATGTGTAACGTATGTGGGAGATGACGGTGTCATTCACCTCAGACGAAGTCACAAGTGCCACGCATAGAGAACTTTGTGGAAAGATGTAATGAAATTTCGTTTATATATTGATGAAGTGGGTAATTCAGATTTAGGTTCATCTGATGATCCTAATCATAGGTATCTCAGTTTGACAGGAGTTATATTTGATCTTAATTATAAAAGACAACAGTATATCCAGAACTGGAAAAGCTTAAAATCGATATTTTCGGAAGTCATCCAGATGATCCAGTTATTCTGCATCGCAAAGAATTAGTAAGAAAAAAGTTTCCATTTGATTCACTTCGTGATGTGAAAATTAATGCTTATTTTAATGAGCAAATATTGCATTTATTAGAAACACTTGAATATACTGTTATATCTGTTGTTATAGACAAAAAAATACATACTGAACGTTACCAGACATGGCAGTACGATCCATATCATTATTGTTTGAAAGTTATGATTGAAAGATATGTATTTTGGCTTAGATCCAATAACAATAAAGGTGATGTGATGGCAGAATCACGTGGAGGAAAGGAAGATAGGCGACTGAAGAAATCTTTTAATCGTATTTGCATAGAAGAGACAGAATATATTTCGTCAGAAAAAATCAATGAATTTATAACGAGTAAAAGTTTGAAAGTGAAAGTAAAAAATAATAATATATCGGGATTGCAAATTGCCGACTTAATTGCTCATCCAAGTTGGCGACTTATGTTAAACCAGAAATGTTATACAGAAATGCCATATTCATTTGGAAGAAAAATAGCTGAGATTCTTATTAACAAAAAATATTATCGTGACGATAGTGGTAAAATAGAGGGATTAGGTCAGAAATGGCTCCCATAAAAAAAGGCCCCGAAGGGCCTTCGAAGGCTTTGCCTTCCACCTCCACATAAGTGGATTGATTAATTGTAACATGTATACTATAAAATGTCAAATTATGAACATAGTTTTGGCAACGGTCTTCCATACATATCTTCCGAAACGCGGCTGAAGGCGTTGTACATGGTAATTTTTGCTTTGGGCTCAACGCCGATCGCGCGGCCGTCGCCATAATCTGAAAAAATGAAACCGCCGGTTGGCAGCATCCAGTTATGCGCTAAGTCATGAGCATCGGCCTCGATCCGGCTGCTATCCCCGGAGGGCAGAGTAGCCTGTATATCGGACAAAGACTCGAACGCGAGTTTGCCCTGGTAGCGCCGGCCGATCTCTTCGATACCGAGCGCGCGCGGCTGCTGCAGGTTCATAGCATCGACACCGGCATCGATAAATCCCTGAATGATTTCATTCACCTTGCCGCAGGAATGAACCCAGACATCCTGACCGCCGGCATGCATCGCGGTAAACAGCTTCGTATACCGCGGCAGGAAAAATTCGCGCCACAAGGCCGGGTCGATAAATGAAGCCTGCTGGGTTCCCCAGTCGTCCGACATGTGAAAGGCATTCAGGTGGGTGCCGAAGCGTTCCTGACAGTTACGGACAAAAGAAAGCTGGGCATCAAGTATCAGGTCGGCCAAGGCCGCGGCATAGTTCGGTTCCATAATCAGGCCGACCAGCACGGTTTCGAATCCGGCTAACGCGTGCATCCGTTCGAACAGGGTCATGAAGATACCTGTCATAGTATATTTTTCTTCCTGTTCGGCTTTATGAAAGGCAGTATCGCAATCTTCATAAAGCCAGTCTTGAGAGAAGTCCGGAACAGTAACGCGGTCATACTCAGCCAGGGAGGCGAGGGGATGGCCTTTAACCTGCCCCATATTCCATGCATCCGTATGTTCCCATCGGCAGCCCCATTCATCGATAGTCAAACCATATTCATCGCGCGACTCATGCGCTTTTCTAGGAATCCAGGCGGTATCGTCAATACCAAGACTTGCCATGCGCACGGGGAGGCGTTCAGGAGAAGCGAAGTGAACTGCGGCCTGAACAATTTCACGGGGATTTTGAGACAGAGGAATCATTTAATCTGTTTTTCAGGATTACGCTCATACAACCGTTTAAGTTCAACTGCAACGGTTATAAAGCGCCAGATGCCGAATGTGATAATGACAACACCGCATACAAGCAGCAAAACCGCCAGCATAAACAGAGCACGATTATCCGGGAATATTTTTATAACCATGGCGCCGGAAGCCAGTAGAGCAATCGCGGTGCGGATATATGCCAGGAGGGTACGTTCGTTTGCAAGCACAGTTCGGTCGCGGGCCAGATGATCTCTGAGAATCATATCTTTCGGGTCTATGTTAGAATATGGCATTGTTGTATCCGGTTAACGTATGTAATAAAAAAAGGTATTGTTGTATTATAGCAGAAATGAACTGTTATGTGAATTGTGAAAAACCCCCAAAGCTCTTGACATATACTATTTGGTTTGTTATATTTTTTCACGCAGTGTTGAGCACTATAGACGGTGATCCCGAGACATGCTGGTGTAGCCGCGGGATGATAAAAGGGGATATTGAGCCGGTATGGATTCGAATAGACCTGCCGTTTGAACAGGAAGTAACAGCAATACGGATAATTCCCTTATCATTATTCTGAGCACAGCAAACATAAAAGAATCGAATTAAACAAAAAATAGTACACGTACTTTCATTCTTCCGCAACGAACACCAGTTTCTTTCCGTGTCCAGTTTAGTATATGGATTACCCGAGTGTGAGTTGATGGGGGTGGGTATGTTTCTATACCGAAAGCAATCGGAATAATGCCGCATAATTAGTGCATTAACAGGTGGGTATTGTGATCAAAAAAGGGGGTATCCACCCTCCTTTTGCGTTTGTTGCATTTTTGTGATTAAAATGCTATGATTACATGTTCGTAAGTAACACTTTAGTAAGCAAGAACTTAAAAACAGATGTCATTTTTTTGCGTGATATACGGAAAAACTTTCTTGCCCCGAGAAATTAATGTGAGTGATATACGGAATTAGAACAATCGGAAAAACGGGTAAGACTATGCTGCGGAAGCACATATACATAGAAAACGGATCCTGATATCATGAGTGATATACGGAATGACCCTAAATAGTGCGGTATAATAACTAGTTCTGAAAATAAATATACTCTCACAGAGGCACAGAGGCACAGAGAATGGGTGAGAATCATATGCATCAGGTTTTAGGGTTGGGGCGTCTGGATTTTTGTCGAGGGGCTCATGAAGAGCGGGATCACACGAACCAACAATAGAAATCTCGAAGAATACCTCTGTGCCTCCGTGCCTCTGTGAGAGACATTTTTGAACATATCGATGAATGGTATTACTATCGGCTGGCAGAATTATGCCAGATATTATATAATTG
>CAZCLS010000139.1:5508-8780 GCA_964499565.1 uncultured bacterium | reverse complement strand
GGGGCAGAAAGCACATGCCCTCCACCATCATTCATCCGCAGCACACCATCATTCTCGTCGTCGTTCTCGTCATCGTTCTCGCAATCACAATACAAGACCGGATTTTCATACACTTCAGTATTTTGTCACCCGAGCAACATCATAACGATGGATATCGTTTCATTCATAATCAACCAATGTTCACTGTTCGATTACGAGGACGACAACGAGAACCGTTCCGTTTCCACTTCACTGACAACGAACATTCCCCTTTTAGCAGCACCTGGGATCAAGACCCCGGGGCAGATAATACAGACGCAATGCCGACAAACATTCGAATACAGGATTATCCCGGCTTCATAGAAGCCAGGGGCTGTTTGGCAGCTTCAACCAAAGGCGAAAGGCAGCCTGAAGGCTGAACTCCAACTGGATGTATAACTGTAGCCGGTCTCGCTAAGGCCGGATAGGTGATAGCGTTGTAAAGGTTCAGGGTTCAGGAATGGGCTCATTGGATGCTTGATGCCTCTGCCCTCTGCCCTCAGCATGGCGGCGTTTCATTTCTTCAAAAATCTCTTTTGCTTCTGAAATACCAGCCCACCTGAAATTATTATCATTTTCCCAGAACCGTTCAAACTCTCCGTTATGTGAATGTTCATAGGCAAGAATTTTGTGCATGAGCTCCAGTTTATCTGCAGCTTTAACGATGCGGGCTTCGCGGCTTTGAGCTTCTTCAAATTCTTCCCAGACCAGTCGCCAGTCACCGGGAAAATCAGCAAACATGTCCTGCACGGCTTCTTTTTCAGCTTGTGAGATAAGCTCGCCGTTCAAATAGCGGCGGGCGGGCATGGGAATATCACCGATACGTGCTTCGGCTGTTTCGTGAAGGATGGCCATGCGCAGCATTTTGGCTGTGTCAAGCGATGTTTTATCCGGCATGCGCTCAAGCAGCAGCAAGGTCCAGAGCGCTACGCCGAAGGTATGGGCGGCGATCGTCTGAGGCTCGGAGACGCCGCTCATGACAAAGCCGGTACGGTGAAGTCGTTGTAAAATTTCCAAACTGTCTGCCAATTCAAAGATAGAATCAAACGAGATGCGTGTATCAGCCATGTGTGCTCCTGATGAGTTAGATAGAATGGTGAGATTATACCATTTTCGGATTAAGAAAGGGAATGAATGATATCATTGCAGTGCACAGGGAACATGTGACATAATGACACACATCTGTGACGGAATGACAACACACCGGACTACCATAAAATCATCTAAATATTTGCAATAAAGTTAGATAGACAATGGCATAGTGTATGCAATTAAATAATTGAGAGTTTTAAAAAGTATAACCAATAACATAACATAAAGGAGGCAACAATGTACTGGCCACAGATACGAATGGTAACCAGGCAGCCTGATTGGGTGCAAGACTTACACCGTTTGCAGCAGGAGATGGAACGGCATATTGAAAGTGGTATTGCCGCGCGCTGAGGAAGAGAAGCCGAAAACAATTGCAATCAATCTTGAATAACAGAAAAGATACAGCACCACGGGAGGTGAAGTATGACAAACAAAGAAGTGCAACGACAGGAAGCGACAACGCCGGAAGGCGTAGAACGCACACGGCAATGGCCGACCTATGTACCGGCGGTGGACATTGTGGAAACGGAGAAAGGGTTCAGTCTGGAGATAGACTTGCCCGGAGTAGACCCGAAGGATGTGGACATCCGTTTCGAAAAAGGGATGCTGACTCTTACGGCGGAGCGTACGGTAGAAGAGCCGGAAGGGGAGCAGATAGCCTTCGAATTTGAGTCTTGTGGATACGAGCGCAGTTTTACGATATCGAACGATATCAACGCCGAAGGTATCCAGGCTCGATTCAGTAATGGCGTGTTGTGCCTGGAACTGCCGAAAGCGGCATCAGCAGTACCGCGGAAAATTGAAATAACAACAGCATAACCTATAACCACAAAAGGAGGTGAGACATATGTCGATCAGAGACCTTATACCCTGGAAACGCGATCAGGGATATGCAGTCGGACCGGAGCAATCTCCTTTGTTATCATTCCAGCAGGAGTTCAACCGTTTGTTCGATGAATTCTGGAATGAGTGGGGGATGATGACTCCCGACGGCGGCGCAGGAGGAATGCGAGCGTTCCAGCCGCGGGTCAATGTGCAGGAATCCGACGATGCCTATGCAATTTCAGCTGAGATTCCTGGTATGGATGAGAAAGACCTGTCGATTGAACTGCAGGGAAACACCTTGCTTCTGAAAGGCGAGAAAAAAATGGAAGAGGAGAAAAAGGAAGGCGGCTATATCCGGCGCGAACGGCGCAGCGGTTCATTTCAACGGGTAATCACCCTGCCGGTGGAAGTTGAGCATGAAAAAGCGACCGCTTCGTACAAAAAAGGAATCCTCCAGATAACGGTTCCTAAAGCTGAAAAAGCCAGAACGACCCGCCGGCAGATTGAGATACAAAGCGAATAACTATTCCCTGTTTCGCAGCAAAGCGCCTGATCATTCGGGCGCTTTATTTTTTTATTGAGCCAGATCACATTTCCGTGCTCCAGTCAATCTAAAAAATACCGGTGGGGTGATACAGCCGATGAATCGGGTTATCTTCCACAAGGTTTCATGCCCTTACATTCTCCCGGAAGGGGTATCACCTGGATTGTCAACTTGTTATAAGCTCGCACTCCTGCCGGATCCCCTTCAAGCATACCAAGCATTGACTACCCAATGCAGAGAATGAGAATGTTGGCAGCATCATGGTAACTCATTCACCCCCGGGATGAACCCGGAGGGGTCTTATTCTGAAAAAGCTTGCACAATCGCCTTATCTGTCAAAAGCCGGAAAGGCCGGGCTCGATTGCAATCACCCCATTCCTGAACCCTGATGAATATATCCCGTAAATTCGCGACTATCTTTCATCCCATTGCGTCTCTGCGGGAGAATCACGTGTCTTGTTCAACCTGGAACGATATGCTATAATGGTGACAAAAGAGCAGTATATTTTCACCTGAATGGAGGAGCATGAAGCTGTCACAGATTATTGAAACACTCGGGCTGCAGCCGCTGGTATATGACCAGGACACGGAAATAAGCGGGGGGTATGCCGCCGACCTGCTCAGCGACGTGGTTGGAAACGTCAGCGAAGGTACACTGTTGCTGACGGTTCAGGTGCACAAGAACATTGTTGCCGTGGCGAACCTGGTGGGGTTGGGCGGAGTCATAATTACTCATGACCGTCAACCGGAAGAAGACCTGATCAAGGCCGCGCGTGATAATGGCGTAACGATA
>CAZCLS010000139.1:0-5408 GCA_964499565.1 uncultured bacterium | reverse complement strand
CCGTCAACCGGAAGAAGACCTGATCAAGGCCGCGCGTGATAATGGCGTAACGATATTGCTGACGTCCGAGAGCACCTTTACGACGGCCGGCCGACTGTATGCATTAGGCCTTCGTTCGGCATAACTATGAAACGGTACAAAGCTGATCTCCAGCTTCACTCATGTCTTTCTCCCTGCGGCAGCCTGGACAATTCTCCCTTGCAGATTGCCCGTACCGCCCGGGAGAAAGGCATAGATATACTGGCGCTGACCGACCATAACACAGCTGCAAACTGTCCGGCTCTGGCAGCTGCGGTGGCCGAGTTGCCCGGTCTGACGGCATTTTACGGGGTAGAATGTACGTCGGCCGAGGAAATCCACTTGATTTGCCTGTTTGGCACGGTTGACCAGGTGGTGTCGTTCGGGGAGTTGACGACCAGGCATCTGCCGGACAGGAAAAACGACCCGGAGTATTTTGGCGATCAGCCGGTGGTTGACGCGCAGGAAACGATCGTACGCTTTGAAGACGCGTTTCTGGCCGGCGCGACTGATTTAGCATTAGAGACAATAATTGATGAAGTCCATGCGCGGGAAGGAGTGATTCTGGCTTCGCATGTTGACCGGAGCATCAACAGTATATTTTCGCAATTAGGCATCTGGCCTATGGATGCCGCTCTGGACGGATATGACCTTTCAGGGCGGGGAGACCCGGAAAAATGGAAAGGGCGCGTACCGGAACACCTGCCGATGATCCGCAGTTCAGACGCGCATTATCTGGAAGACATTGGAAAGCACCCGGTATGGCTGATAATGCAGGAACCTACCTTTGAAGAATTCCGGCTGGCTCTGCGAGGAGAAGGCGGCCGTGGAATTAGTATCAGGAGCATGACATGAAAGAAACAGACCTGTTAGAAGTTGAGATGCTGGGATTTTCGCCGGCCAATCAGCCGGGCGGATTTGTAATATTTCTCAAAGAAAAAAATCATACGCGTTGTCTACCCATAGTCGTCGGAGCAGCTGAAGCGCAATCGATATCAATCATACTGAATCCGGAACCGCTCGAGCGGCCGATGACATACGACACGTTCGGCAATATCATAGACGCGTTATGTGGAGAAGTGATACGGGTTGTTGTGCGGAAGCTGGAAAGGAACACGTTTTATGCCGATATCTGGTTAAAAAACACGACCGGCGATACCTTTCACCTGGATGCGCGGCCGTCCGACGCGATCGCTCTGGCACTCAAGATGGGCGCGCCGATCTTTGTGATGGCAGAGGTCCTGACAGCAGCGGGGATAGAAGTGCCGGAAGAACTGTTGAATGCCAGTGTTCATTCAGCCCAGCACTCACAGATTCAGAAACTGTCACGCAAACTGAACCAGGCTATAGCGGATGAAGATTATGAAGCCGCGGCGCACTTGAGAGACCAGATCAGTACAATTCGGAAAGAGCTGGGAGAAGAGGAGAGCGGGGAGAATCCGGACGCTCCTGAGGCCGAAGAACCGGATCGGGCGGATTAGGGTTTAGCGCGGCGGTATTCGCGAATTTTGTTGCCGGCATCCAGGAGTGTGTCGAACGTGCCGGTATCGAGCCAGAATCCATCATAAATGCACACATCCAACAAGTTTTCCCCGAGATAAATATTATTCAGGTCGGTAATTTCGAGCTCTCCGCGGGCCGACGGTTTGAGCGCTGCGGCGCGGGAGACGACTGAATTGTCATAAATATAGAGACCGGTAACAG
Organism: uncultured bacterium; assembly: GCA_964499565.1. Classification (GTDB taxonomy): domain Bacteria; phylum Auribacterota; class UBA3054; order UBA3054; family CAZCLS01; genus CAZCLS01. The sequence goes on along the minus strand of CAZCLS010000139.1, from coordinate 3,686 downwards.
CGTAATTACTTTTGGGCTTGGCAGGTTTTTCCTCGATACTCACGGCATGATGGTTATCATCAAACGAGACAACGCCGAAGCGTTCGGGATCAGGCACCTGTTTAGCGAAAACCCGCGCGCCGCGGGTGAAGGTCTGGATCGCGTCTTTCAGAAACGTTTCGCTGCCCACAAAAATATTATCGCCTAGAATCATTGTTACATTATCTGAACCGGCAAACGTTTTACCGATGATAAACGCCTGGGCCAGGCCTTCGGGTTTATCCTGGATTTCATATGAAAAACGCACGCCGAAATCTTTGCCTGAACCAAGCAGGTTCAGAAAATCACCGGCATAATCGGGTGCGACAATAATAAGAATATCACGAATCCCGGCATCCAGCAGGGTTTGCAGGGGATAATAGATCATAGGACGGTCATACACCGGCAGCAGTTGTTTACTGGTGATTTTAGTCAGGGGATGCAGGCGGGTACCGGCGCCGCCGGCGAGTATGATACCTTTCATGACTTTGGTTCCGGATGAAGGTTACTCAGGAAAAATGCCGGCGGACATAGTCGACGGCGGCTTCGAGAGAAGGAAGAATCTTGGTGCAGTACTTAACCATCCAGGGACTGCAATCCTTGAATTCAAACTGAGAAAAGCCTACCACAAATTTGCCCAGGTTGTGGCTGGCATGGAACACTTCCATGGCAGTGCCGATACTGGCCTTGTTATAATTTACGAGGAGAATATCGGCATCTTCAACGTCCTGCAGGTCAAAGCGGACAATTTCGTTGGCGCTGTCAACCTCACGGTCTTTGAAATTGCGGCGCATAGGATCGAGGAGCACGTACTCACCGCCCAGCATTTTTTTAGCCGCTTCGCGCCATTCGCGGGCGTGACCTTCGTGTTCATCCATAATCGGGCCGCTCAGGTATACTTTTTTCAGCATAAGAGTTCAGGGTTCAGGGTTCAGTAATCAGTAATCGGTAATCACGTTATTCCCATTCAATCGTACTGGGTGGTTTGGACGATACATCATAAACCACGCGATTAACGCCTTTCACTTCGTTAATAATCCTGGTTGATACATGCCCGAGCAGCTCATAGGGGAGTTGCACCCAATCAGCGGTCATACCATCAACTGAATCAACGGCACGCAGGGCGATAACATTTTCATAGGTGCGTTCATCGCCCATAACGCCGACCGTTTGTACGGGCAGAAGCACTGCGAATGCCTGCCATGTTTTATCATACCAGTGACTGCGGTGTAATTCCTCAATAAATATCGCGTCAGCCTCGCGCAGAATATCAAGCCGTTCGGGGGTAATGGCTCCCAGGACGCGAACTGCCAGGCCGGGGCCGGGGAAGGGATGCCGGCCGACCATATTTTCGGGCAGGCCCAGTTCGCGGCCGACCGCCCGGACTTCATCTTTAAACAGTTCCCGCAAAGGTTCGAGCAGGGTAAAGTTCAGTTTTTTGGGCAAACCGCCGACATTATGATGGGATTTAATAACCGCTGACGGCCCGCCAAAGGCGGATTGACTTTCAATGACATCCGGGTACAGGGTGCCCTGGGCCAGGAACGCGGCCGAGCCGACCCGGGCGGTTTCATGTTCAAAAGAGCGGATAAATTCACGGCCGATGATCTTGCGTTTTTTTTCGGGGTCGATCACGCCCTGTAATTTTTTCAGAAACACATCCGCGTCGCGGGCTACCTGCAATTTCAAACGATAGTGATCATTGAAAGTGCTAATGACTTGCTCAACCTCATTTTTGCGCAGCAGGCCGTTATCGACAAAGATGCAGGTAAGCTGAGGGCCGAGGGCTTTATGCAGCAGCATAGCGACGACGGAAGAGTCGACGCCGCCGGAGAGGCCGCATATAACGCGCTGTTTACCGACCGTTTCTCGGACCGCCTTAATTTGATGCCGGATAAATGATTGCATGGTCCAGGTGCCTTTGCAGGCGCAGATGCGGTGGACGAAGTTGCGGATCAACAAACGGCCGTGGTCAGTGTGATTAACTTCGGGATGAAACTGAACCGCGTAGAGCTTGCGGGCGGTATCGGCTACAACAGCAAAATCAGTATTGGCGGAGCGCGCCAGGCGGGAGAAGCCTTCGGGAATTGCCGTGACGGTATCGCCGTGACTCATCCAGACCGTTGAGGCGGCTGGAAGCCGGTAGAGCAGGTTAGCGCGTTTGGTAACGCATAGTTTGGCCCGGCCATATTCGCGTTTGCCGGTAGGCTGCACCGTACCGCCGAGGGTAACAGCCATAAGCTGCATACCGTAACAGATGCCGAGAACGGGAATGCCCAGGTTGAAAATATCCGGATCGATACCGGGAGCGCCTTTGGCATAGACACTGGCGGGCCCGCCGGAAAGGATGATGCCTTTCGGACGCCGGCGTTTGATATCGGCGGCAGTCACCGTCGGCGGTTCAATCGTACAAAAGACATTCAGTTCACGAACGCGCCGGGCGATGAGCTGATTATACTGGGAACCGTAATCAATGATGATAATAAATTCTTTCATAACAGCAGCGGGGTAGAATGCCGCCCGCGTTCGGGTGGGCGGTTTCAACCGTTTTACAGGAGTTCCTCAAATGTTTGTTCTTTAATCATTTTATCTTTCAAGGCTTCAACATACTTGGTCGTATGAAAAAAGAAGTTAGTGATAGAATATTCCCGTTGGGCAACCGCAACGGCAGTTCCGGGAGCAGTACGCGGCGGGGCAGGTTCGGTACTGCCGTAGGACACATGCAGTTGAATATTCCTTGAAACCAGGAATTTAACCAGTTCGCTGCCGGCCTGGACTTCCTTGCTGTATTTATCTTCGAGCACATCAAAGACATCAGTTTTTTCTTCTTCAGTCACCTTTTTAAGAACCATCTCGATCGCCACCACACGCCGTTCTTTATTGAACAGCACCGTGATCGCGCCTTTTTCCCTGCGTTCCAGGCGTGGCAGGGAGCGGGAAACGCCGTTAGTAATAATATAATATTCATGGTAGTATATTTCATCGGAAATATACGGCAACTGGTTGGGCGGTTCTACCAGGGGGTAATTCTCTTCAATTAAATTTCTGAATTTGGCAGTATAACTTACGCGGGGAGTGATGCCGGTGGGGATGGAGACAAAGCCTTCTTCAAGAAAGTTGGTAAGATGGTCGGAAGAATAATTGATATCATATTTCAGTTTAACGTATTCTTCACCTGCCCGGCGCAATTCAGCTTCCGGCAAAAGAGGTTTATAATCTTTCTGATGCAGAATTTTTCTGACAAGGTCTACCGGCATAGCCATTTTAACACCGTACACTGAATATTTCAGGACATCGGCGCCCCATTGCTCCCGCAGGGTTTGCGCGGAGGGAGCGGCTGAAAGCACGAGGCAGACACACAAAGCGGGAAAAAAGAACCGTACTAGAATTTTCATAGTCAGCAGACTGCGAGTTAAAAAACAAAATCACGCAATGCTGACCGCTGAAGAGGCAGCATTGCGTGATCGGGAAAGGTATTACTGGTCTTTAAAACGCACGAGTTTTTCGAACGAATCAGCGGTCAAAGCCGCGCCGCCGATCAGGCCGCCATCGATATCAGGCTGGGCCATCAGTTCCTGCACGTTATCAGGTTTGACACTGCCGCCGTATTGAATAACAATGGCATCGGCGGTAGCGCTGTCCCACAATTCCGCCAGGCGTTTGCGAAT
>CAZCLS010000138.1:6734-8798 GCA_964499565.1 uncultured bacterium | reverse complement strand
CAACGATGCAAATGCGCTGAAGCCTGCCCCAAATGAAAGCAGCAAACCCTTGCTCCCCGCCGGTGGATGTCCGTTATCCAATATCTTTCGCAACACGAACAAGACCGAAGGAGAAGACATATTCCCATAATTTTCAAACACATCGTATGAGAATCTGAGCGCTTCTTCATCAAGCTCCATTTTTTTAGAGATTTGCGACAAAACCAGCGTGCCTCCCGGATGAACTGCCCACCAGTCAATATCATCCTGCCTGAGACCATGCTGTTCAAGCAGCCGCGATGCAACCAATGAAATCACGCGCGCACCTATAATGGGAACCTGCTTGCTGAGCGTATTCCGCAACAAGCCTCCTTTGTTTTTGTAGCGCAGTTGTTCCCGGTATTCAGGAAATAGTCCTGACTCAAAATCTATAACCCGTGCCAATCCATTGCCATTATTTGGGTGGGCCGAATCTATAACTGCCGCCGCCGCGCCATCGCCGAAAATACAATTGCTGACAATCAGTTCCGGTTCGTGACTGGGAAAAAGCGTTGCCGAACAGATCTCTACCGCTATGCTTAATACTGGTCCCGAACCGCTCCGGGCAACCATTCCTGCAGCGCATTCAAGATTCGGCACGGCCGCCCCGCAGCCCATACCCATCAGGTCCATTACCCGTATATTCTTGCTCAAACCAAGCACTTCAGCAACATACGAAGAAAAACCGGGGCACAAATAACCAGTACAGGTATTGACAACCAGACCACGAATGGCTTCAACGGTTAATCCCGCATCATCCAGCGCCTTTTGTGCCGCCTCGACTGCTGTCGAACATCCGTATTTCAGGAAACGCGCCAGTTGTTCTTCGGGGACAAAGCTAATCCTTTCGTCCTTGAAGTCAATACCAATATACCGCCGTTTGATCTTGCCGCCTTGAAGTATGCGTTTATACATATCTTCTTCCTGAGCAGTCAGGGTGAAGTTTCGCATGATAAATTCAAACAATTCCTCCTGTGTCAATTCCACCGGCGGAGTCGCCGTACCAAGGCCTTTAAGAACTATATTCATTCGTATCCTTTCTGTTTAAAATTGACCACAGCCCGAATACGGAATAACCAGGCTGGCTTCACAGTCACCGATACGTCGTCCAACTGCATTAGAAGCTCCCGCAGCTCCCGTACTCTGAAGCCGCGCCGGATCGACAATCTGCTGTCATGCTTCACCCCGGCATGTGAAAAAACCGTAAATAAAGTCGTTCCCAGCCAGGCTACCCGAGTTCTGTGCAGGTCGTTGATCAAAATGGCATGCTTGACATATGCACGCAATCTGTGCAGTAATGTAATTATTTGTGTGTCATCAAAATGGTGAAAACACATTGAAGCTACCGCGCAGTCATACGCTTCAGCCGGCTCATGCGTAAATATGTCTTCGTGAAATACTGACACCGCTGATTCACCTGACCGTGCAATATTTTCATACGCTGATTGGATTGCAGGTTCAGTGATCTCAAGACAGGTGAATTCAAGTGGGATGTTTTTACCACGTGCCCATTTGCTTATTGCGATCGGTATATCGCAACTGCCGGCACCGATATCAAGAATGCGAAGCGGTTTACCGCCCGTGTGTTTCCGCGCTTCTGTTTCAATAAAATCCCGCACATACCGGATTCCACCAAACATGCGATTAACTTTTTCCATGAAACGGTAGCTCTCAGTCGCAATCTTCGGATCGCATTCCCGGCTGTCAAGCAATTCTTTTTCGTGTGACCGCTTTTCAAACACTCCACAAATCCCCGCTGGCCATTGTTTCCTCAATTTCGGCAAATCGCTTAAGTGATTGTTCACGGAATTCCGGCGATACCGATACGGCTGCTTTGGCGATGTCTTCACAGTAGCCGCACTCACTACAATCAAGCGATGCACAATCTTTGTCACGAAATCCCTCTATAAAATCAACGGGAATCTTCCTTGAATCTATCGTAACCGGATTTTCCTGTTTCGGCAGCAGCATCCCCTGCAGCCGGGCAAGTTCATACAACGGCATAAGTTTCCGTGGATTTATCTGCCACGGTTTGAAAAAATGGCG
>CAZCLS010000138.1:0-6634 GCA_964499565.1 uncultured bacterium | reverse complement strand
CATACAACGGCATAAGTTTCCGTGGATTTATCTGCCACGGTTTGAAAAAATGGCGCAAAGCCCAGAATCGTTCTTTCTTATGCGCCTTTTTGAATCCATATGACAACAGCAATTCGGCAAGGTTATCCCCCGAACTGCGTGTGCTGTACTGAACCACACGCTTCAGGAGATTGGAAGATGGAATGCCCCGCTCAAGAAGTTTGAAGTTCGTGTAGCCCATCTCCTCGTACACATGCAGATCCTCGGGTCGTATCCAGCAGGATTTTATGAATAATGACGGATCTGCCAGCCGTGTACGTGAACAACGCAGTATGCAGTAGTCGATATACAAAACATCAAGCTTATCCGACGCATGGGCAAACCCATTCTGATGATACACCTGCATCGGGCAGTTCGGCAGGCAGACATGGTTTGCGATCAACTGCAGTTCGCAATCAACTGCCGCGCGAATATCGCTGAGCCGTTTAAAATTCCGGTTGATCGAAAAACTTTCTAGCGTGATGCAGTCCGCCCCCAGGTCCTCCCAATACAGCGCGCGTCGCGGCGTGTCGACTTGGGCGTAAATACCGACTCTCACTTTGAATTCCGGAAATCGTTTCTTGACAAGTTCCAGCAGGAAAGGTGTGGATATGGTTAGCCGTTTAACGCCCATCTCGCCCAGCGTATCCAGCAATTTCATGATTTTCTTCTGCCAGGCCTTCGTCCACTCACGATTGCCCATACACGACCCGTTCAGAAGATAATTGAATGCAATACCATATGAGTCAAGAACCTGGATATAGTGACGCAATTGTTTGCGCGACTGAGGCGTCGCCATGTACCGCGGCCGACCGCTGTTAATACCATCCGCGGGGAACTTTCCATAGATCTCACTGACAGGATACCGGCTTATCTCCGGAATTAACGCCGGATCATAATTCGCCGCCAAAGAAAACCGCATGCTGTATTTCAAGTCTTCCATATAACCCAAACACATCTTCAACATTAAAATAACAAAGAATTGTAACATAAGCCACACCAAAAGTGAATAGTCACAATTTTCGCGAAGAATTATACCCGTTTTATCCCACATTCTCACCAAATGGGTGAACGTAAAAAGCCTGCTTATCTACCATTCAGATCGTGCAGTGTACTCAAATACGTAATAACACCGTCCCGGCTCAGCATACCGATTATCTCGTTTTCCCGCAGGACAGGTAATTGATTGACCCCATCACGGTCCATTAACTGCAAGGCATTCCACACTTCAGTATCCGGAGCGACACTTTTCAGTTTTTCAATCGGCAGCATTACCTGAGCTGTGGTTGTCTGACTCCAATTCTGGCGTGGTATTTTCTTAATCAGATGCAATGTCATCATTCCGATAATTTTTTCTCCCCGGGCAACCAGAAAGCAACGGCGGCCATGTTCAAGAATGTGGTCTTCAACCAGTTGCTGAAGAGTCATGTCATGCGGAATACTGAGACAGCGTTCACTCATCACCTGCGAGACTGTATGTCCTGCCAGCAGGTTGCGAAACTGCATCTGCTGCACTTGAACCGAGGCAGCATTGTCTAAAAACCAGCCGATAAAAGCCAACCACAATCCACCGATGAAATTACCTGAAAACATCAGCATGACACCTGAAAAAATAAAGAAAAATCCAAAAAATCGACCAGTATTTGCCGCGATCACCGTGGCCCGACGCATGTTGTGTGTCAGTTTCCAGATTATAGCCCGAAATACACGACCTCCATCAAGAGGAAAGCCTGGTATTAAATTAAATAGAACAAGCGCGAAATTAATATATGCAAGGTATGTTACAAGTCCCGTCAGCGTTTCAAAACCGGTAAACAGTGGTTTCAGCACGCTGAACAATACTGCCAGTAACAGACTCACTACAGGGCCGGCTACGGCAATAAAAAATTCCGATGTGGCACTGGGCGGTTCCGCTCCGATCCGGGCTATTCCACCGAATATGAAAAGGGTTATACTGCGCACCGGGATTTTATACCGCAGAGCAACAACCGAATGACCTAGTTCGTGCAGCAGCACACTGGCAAACAGCATAACCGCCGTTACCGCTCCCATCAGCCAATACAGAGCTTCAGGCCAGTTCTTGAACTCAACCGGATAATAATTAACAGCAAGGGACCAGGTAAACAATGCGAAGATCAGAAACCAGGAATAATCCAGGCCAATCGGTATGCCGATAATTCTGCCTAACGGAATAGTGTGTCGATTCATAACAGTGTTATTCCCCTGATATATATATAAAAGGATTTATTCATTTTTTCTATTATACTATATTTGTGAAATGTTATGGACACATTCCGCGCCGCATCTAAATGCTTAATGAATGACCCAGGCTGGTTTCGAAACGTTGTTAAAGGGTGCGTCGTATACCACTTATACCCAGCAGTAACAATACCAGTGCAATTTCCGGTTCCGGAACCCCTGTTCCCATTAACACTACAGTTGTGCCACCCCCGCCCATAAAAAGAACAGCATTGCTGTAAATACCTTCGTATTCCGGTGCAAATCGAAATACTACCGCATCCCACGAGCATGTGCCGGTCCGGTAGAAGCCGCCGCTCACCACACTGAATGGCGCCGAGACATTCGATACATACCCGTTCAGCTCCCCCGTTCCCCAATTGTATATCCTGACAGATGTAACTGCTTCCTCGCTAATCACAACATCGCCGTAATCATATTCCCTTGGTATGCAATATATCCAGGCACCAGTAAGCACGTATTCATACGCGCCGATGTCAACCATGCACCCGATAATCCGGTTATTGCCGTCAAGGTCCCATTCTCCCGGAGAATAATCATTTTTACCCCGGTTGATGCACGGCGAATTGCTCTGCAACCGGTAATTTCCCGTGTTACTGTCAACAAACTGCGGCGGATATGAAATATTGACATTACCGCTCACTTCCGTACTGCATGAGTATCGCAAATAACAGTTGTTCACATCAGGTGAAACAGGCGCTGAATTGTAATAAATGATGCTGTTGTGTAGAGTGCATAATGATGCTCCCCCGGCATTATTGAATGCTGTATTGCCGCTGATAGTGCAGTTATTGAGCGTTGCGTATACCGAACCGCCGCCGTAATTCGCCTGGTTGCCGGTGATCAGGCAATTATTGATCGTGCCGCCGTTAGCGCCACCTGCCCCACCGTCCGCGCGGTTTCCGGTGATGTGGCTATTGTTGACGAAACCAAAACCAGTTCCACCACCATTTTGTGCCCTGTTTCCCTGAATCAGGCAGTTGTTGATTATGCCGCCACCGCCACCGGTCTCTATCGCAGTATTGCTGATGATACTGCTGTTGTCGACCATACTGCCAATGAAACCACCGCCGAAATACGCATGGTTAAAAATAAATAAACAGGCATGTGCCGTGCCCAGGTGCATACCGCCACCGTTAAAACCCGATATGTTTCCACGTAGTGTACAGTCGATGAAACAGGGTGTGTAATCAACACAATATACTCCGCCACCATCGTGTGAAGCTGTGTTTCCCTGAATATAACAGTTCGTCACCAGGCATTCATCAGTACACCACATTCCCCCGCCACTATAGGCACTATTACTGCTTATTTCACTATTAACCAGCACGCCTTTTCGTTGATAGACACCACCACCCTCTTCGCTGGCGGTATTTCCTCGTATAATACAGTTACTCACCAATCCACCTGACAAATAATATACACCACCACCACGCTCAGCATAGTTGTCATAGACCATGCAGTTGTTTACTCGAGCGCTATTGCTTGATAACAGTATACCCCCGCCAAAATTATCAGAACTGTTTCCGGTGATTACACAATTGCTTGCGAAACTATAGTTCATTAGATATAATCCGCCACCAAAATACTTGCAGGTATTTGCGGCAATCACGGAGTTTTTTACAACACTGTTGTGATAACAGTAGATCCCCCCACCACTCCCGGCAGCTGAATTTCCCATTATTATCGAATGATTTATGACACCATTTGTATCATAACTTCCTTTGCAATAGATCCCGGCACCATCGTGAGCGGTATTTCCATTAATCGTGCAATGGAGTACGTTACAATATATATGCCAGTATACACCACCGCCATCTTCAATGGCATTGTTTCCACTAAATGTACAATTGGAAACTATGCCCTGTTTATCACAATAAACCCCGCCGCCATATTCAGCACTGTTGCTGTTAAGCATACAATTATATAATGCCATGCCATGTTCACACGCCACACCTCCCCCATATATCGCACTGTTTCCACTAATTTCACAGTTTACTATCGTACCGGCCTGGGAGCCATATATGCCGCCGCCGTGATTCGCGGTGTTATTACTTACAATACTGTCGGTAATCATACCACGAGAATGAAAGTATATACCACCACCGGATTCAGCACTGTTTCCCCTTACTATGCATCTCTCCAGCCGGCCGCCAAAGCTACCGCCTCCATACCTCCCGATATTACCGCTGATGGTGCAGTTATTCAATGTGCCCCCATTGAAACACCATACACACCCGCCCCACGTTTCCGCTCCACTTCCAGCAATAACACAGTTTGTAATAATACACCCGTTCGTGCACCATATGCCTCCGCCACTTGTCTCATACCCGGGATTGCCGGTTACCTGAGTATACCCGTTAGATACTGTGAATCCGCTTAGTATTCCAGTATTTATATATACTCCCCGAACGGCATTAGTGCCCATCTCCCCGGTCATGAGGGCCGGTGCACCACATATTATTGTGTTTTCAGGACCGTTGACACTCCTGAGCATTATACCTTTACTTATCATCACGCGATTAGACAGACTGTATCCCGGTGTCACTGCACCACCTCTGTCATACACCCCATTCGTTACCAGAACCGTGTCACCATTAACCGCTGCATCAACCGCGTCCTGGATAGTAACCGCCGCGGTATGCCAGTTGGTATATGGCGCAACAGGCGTGAGGTTGATGGCATCAACATACCGGGTGACACTGATGACGGACAAGGTCTGGAAAAGAAGAAGACCCAGTGATACTGCTACCGCGCGGGACTGGCAAAAACACCACATGGCAACCTCCCTGAAGCTTTAAAAAACGCATATTCCACACTTTCACTGAATATTTTACCAAAAAAAAAAAATACAACATAAAATATTTTTTTATAAAATGGGGCGAATCACACACACCCTATTTTACTTTATCCGCCAAAATCCGCGCGTCAGGCAACGGGCATATCCGCCCGCCGTCATTTACTACCTGCCGGGGGGCACACATCGGCAATGCCCTTATTCCGTATCACGTCCAGCTCGATCTCGGAATAATACAGCGCAGCCACTACTATCGTGGAGCAAATGTAATCGTGGCCAATCTCTACAACGGGAATTCAAGAGCAAGCAAAACCCGCATGAACGTTAAGTGTCCATGCGGGTTCGAGCCTTAAATCAGTGGCAGAAAAACTGGGGTGAATGAGGGGAGTTGAACCCCCGTTATATTGTTATCTATATAATTGTATTATAACGTTTTAGGTTCCATCTTTATAACTCCGGGACACGCCGGGGACACGTCTTTTAAACATCCCAACCCAAAATCTATGTTGTGGATGGTAGCTCGATGTCCGGGTAACCACGCAGCATAACTCTGTTCTGTCGTAACTATAGATGCATGCCCCATTATTCTCTGCAACTCTCTCAGGTTCCCACCAGAACTTATGAACACCGACGCGAAATAGTGCCGTAATAATAAACCATTCCCCTTAGGTACACCTGCACGAATACATATGCGCTTTGCAACCTGATTGAAATTACTAACAACCGATCCCTGAACAGTCCCAAACACATATTGTCCAAGTTTATGATCCTCTACATATGGTCTTATTACTTCTATACACTCATGGGTCAAGTCGATATAACGATCTTCGAATGTTTTGATTTTATGTTCAGGTTTATTCCGTACAAACAGTTTTCCTTGCTTCAAATTAATATCGCGCACTTGAAGATACTGCATTTCCCCTACTCTCAGTCCGGTGTGAATCCAAAGCACCACAAGCGCATAATCACGGCTCCTGGTGTTTTTCAACAAGGTAATAACCTCCTCACGAGTTAGCGTATCCGGTATTCTACGTTCTGGCTTAACAAGTTTTAAGCCACTTATAAGTGAATGTTCAATGAACTTCCCTTCCGCTCTTTTTACCAACCGTTTGAAGCTGGAACCTATGTGCCATGCGTACTTCCGATGTTTTTCGCTCATCAGTTTTCTATACCATACTTCCACATCATACAATTTAATATCATGCAAAAGGTTGTTACCAAATGTTGGTAAAATATATTTTTCAATATGCATTCGTTGTTTGCCACTCCATGACCTTGTTCCCTCTTCACTCAGAAAATCTGGTTTATAGTGCCGATTGTAATACTCTGCCAGGGTGATGGCTTCAAATGTTTTCTCATTCACTCCCAGCGTTAGCTCCTGCTGCAATTTCTTCAATGCCCGTCGCGCTAACGGCATGGTGTTCGCCAGTTTCACCCACTTTGTCTGCTTCTTGCTATTACAGTAATAGCTTGTCCAGTAACCTGGCTTGCCAGGCTTCTGCTTAATTTCTGTCGGTAAACTCATTCGTATTCTCCTCTTTAATAGTGTAGATTTTACAC
>CAZCLS010000137.1:0-8799 GCA_964499565.1 uncultured bacterium | reverse complement strand
GTGAACGTGATGAAGACGATGAGGATAGCAATCGCTATATTAACAATTATGTGCGTTGGAAACATGCCGGCTCCGTGCCCGAAGCCACTATCCGGGTTAAAGCTCCGGACGGCAAAGTCATGCGCACGTATACTGAGGATTATTCCTCCCTGCGCGTAAAAAAGGCCCCCATAGATGCTGATACCGGTCGTGAAAAAAAACGTGTCTCTAAAAAAGATAAAGACACGTGCTCTTTTTATGCCTACGCCTCTCAGCGCGGCGGTTCGATTGAAGTTGAACTGGATTTAGGCCCAATGTACGGCGTGCTGACCGCGTCTCAGTCTCTGTAATCGCTCCTTCAATATTTTTCCACATTTCGCACCTGGCTGAACTGGCCCGCGCTTGATTCTAATCGCACGATATAGCGTTTGTGCAGTGTCGCGTTGACTCGATCCGTGTCTGAAAAGGTCCCGTCGGCATCTGTGTCGGTGATCGTTTCCGCTTCAACATCGATGGTGTAGGCATAGGTGTTAACACTCAGCAGGTTTGCGCAGCGTTGAAAGACATCCATGTCAAAGCCTTTTACATAAAACAAATCGCTCAGACTGCGGTATGGTTTCAGCGTTGGATTTCCCTGCGCGTCTATGCCTTTCGCGATGTTGTGCGCCAGGGCAGGTGTTATCCCCGGCAGACTTTCCAGCAAACGAGCCGGAGCTGTGTTGACATTCACGCGGCCGATGACCGGCAGAGGGCTGATCACGGCATAATTGAACCAGGCAAAGCCTGACTGGTATTCAGATACTTTCCCCCCTTCCCGGGCTTCACGCGCGGCGAGCCCCGTTTCGGCTACATCATGCGAAGTCAGTTTTATGCGGATATCTCCATCCGCTGAACTGTGCCATGGTTGTACCTTGCCCGCATTAAAACAGTCTTCCTTGCCGAATTTCCGGCGTTCGGCAATTGTATCCCAACGCTCCTGTTCGTAATTCCATAACGCCACGTCCAGGGACGCATTCAGATTTTCTTCCAGAAATTCAGTCGTTTTGATCGAATCGTTCAACCCGTAAATATACAGGTCATATTCCCCTTTAACCGGCAGCACTTTGCGCCATACCCATTCCCCTTCCCGACCGCTCTGGCGCGTATAGCTCAATGGCGTTTTATATCCCGGACCGACGGTAAATAATGCTCCCTTGCAGTTCCTGACCGTCATTCGTCCCGGGGCCGAACGCGGGACTACTTCAGACTCAATATCCCCAAGCACCAGTGAATTGCGACTGTTATTGTAGACCGGAAATTTCTGCCCCCTCAATGGTCCTGTCAGAAACCGCAATGTATGACCTTTCCACTGGTCAACTTCCCAGTCCGCTTTATCCGTTGTAATTGTTCGCAGATCATAGCTGTCGACTTCATACAATGATTGTTCCCAGCCCGTGCTTTCGACATCGTCTCCACACGCTTCGAGCCGTATATGCGATGTGCCGAAAACATCCGCCAGCGAACCGACTTTGCGGGACCCGCTCGCCTCCCCGCCGGTCGTGCCAACATCCTGAAAATCATCAGCTGTACGAATACGCGCCAGCTCGCCGACGCTGCCGAAAGGACCGTTTTTGATCCAAACCGGCCGGCTTTGCCGGCCGCGCATCGCTGTATTCATTGCTTCAAATTCAGTACCGCCAATAGTTGGCGTCGCCCGCTTTACCCAGGTATAATGGGTGGGGTCTTCCTTTTCCGTGCTGTATTCGATCTCGTTCTTATCTACCGCACCGTATTCAATCGTGCGGGCACAAACCTGTTCATACTCGTTCTTGAGCGTTAAACTGACTATGCCCCCACGGGCCGGAAGTCCGATAACCATGATCTGTCCGCCTTCTGCTTCAGGCAATGAACCCCGGTACTCATTCCAAAGTCTGAATGCTTTGCCGCCATCGTATTTCCACCACATGGCCGGTATCAAAGCGCCATGCCAGCTTTTTTCATCATCTTCCTTTCCCGGATACTGGAATTGGATCGTTTCGCCCTGGAACAGTTCCGGATCATCAAAGGTTTCGTTCTGAAGATAAACAATATTAGCCGGGCCCTGACCTACAATACTTTTAATTTTGTAGGCCACTCCCCAGTTCTTCTCGTCCATTTCAAAAACCGGTATCTGTTCGTCAGCGCGCGACCCCCATTTAAAATCACCATCACCATACTGCGCGTCAAAAAGTCCCGTGTCATTCACCAGGTAAAAATGTCCGCGCGGCATGACTACCGGATTGTCGTCTATGATTGGCTGTTTGAGTACTGTGTCATAATACGCCGTCTGCCGGATTCGCCCGATCTCCGTCGCCAGACTGCCGGTGTTACAGATCACCCGCCAGTTGGCAAGCGATATCGGCGTGTCCGACGCGTTATACATCTCTACCACTTCAGGCGCGACCAGCCGAATATATGAAATAGTCTGAAAAATATTAGCGGACGGATTGACCTTGGGAGATGACGTGAAAAATATATCCATCCATCCTGAAGCGTCCGTGCGCATTGGCTGGTCATTGTTATATTTCCAGAGCTTGTTATCTTCCAGAGTATAATTCCCGCTGGCAGGCTGCCCACTCACATTCAACGTATCAGTTTCCCAGGTTTTCCACGGACCGGCGGGATCGCGCGCTATCTGCACTTTGTAATATTTTCCCGGTATCGCCCGGCGCGTTCTGACCATGTGATAAATACTCACTTCCGGCAGATTAGCCGCCAGTCCCATGGTCCAGGCGTTAAATGAAACTCCCAGGTTTGTTAAACCCTGGTTCCTCACGTGATTCACAATCGTGGAAACATCTGACCCGCTGGCCGTAAACGTGTGCCCGGGAGTCGAACTGGTTACTTTCAGTTTTCCAATGTATGCATTGTTTGCCCAATCGTAAAAGTAGACTTCCATATTTTTAAAGAAATTCGGAGGAAACCAGGCATGGCCGTTGACGGTCTTGCCGCGCTTGTTCATAAGCTGAATCATGCGTTCGTAATATTGCTTGTAAGCCTGGTCCCCGTTATTTCCTCCCCAGTTCGTGCCTTCAAACAACGGCCGCGTAGCGGACCCGAATTTGCCCGGCCCCGGAGGCAGCTCAAAGGTTAACGTTCCGCCCGAAGCTCGGAATGAACCGTATTTTTTGCTGCCGTCATCCAGGATCAACCATGTTTTTGCCTTGCCGATCGTATCCCACAACACACCGCTCTGGTGAGCGGCATTGTAGGCAAATGACGGTGAATATATCATGCGCTGTCCATCAAGCGAACCATACTGATCCGGCCAATAATCCGTTCCAGCTCCGGCCGACGCATTGTTAATCCAATCCTCCACAAGTCCGTCAGTGGCAAATCCATCCCGGCACCAGTATGTGGCCGTATCATCATTGGCCATAACTTCGTTAAAACAGATCGCCTCCACACCATAGGTTTGACCGCCGAGGGTCGTCAACACATGGTTCTCGTCACGATAATCTATTATGTTGGCTGCGATTTGATTGCGTTTTTTGGTGCTGGATTCAAACGGCATACGCTCATTCGCCGTTAACAGGCGGCGGCGGCATTCCCTGGCGGTTATGGCGTTGATGTCCGCCGGCTCGTCTGTCGGTAATGTCGGTGACCCGGGCATGTCGGTTGAATATAACGTAGCCCGCCGGGCTAATTCTTCCGCTATTTCCCGCCGCGTCACTTCCACCTGTGTTCGAATGCCGGCGATGTTCATGATGAATGGCAGCGCTTCCCGAAAACTGGCAAATGTCCGGTCGTCTCCCAGCGGATACCGTACCCGGTATTCGCGCGGGTCATTTATCCCTTCATCATATTCATCAATTGTTCCGTCGGCATCGTTGTCCAGTCCATCGGTCATCAGCAGAATATTGTTATGATCATCATCTGACCGGTCTCCCGGAACGCCGTCACGACCGTATTTGAATGTAATAAATCTCTCTCCAGCCCCGCGCGACACCCCCAGGGCATGAGCCAGATCAATCTCCCCCGTGTCCCAGCCTGCTCCGCTTGAACGCACAGAAAGATACGCTTTATTCAGATTCAGCTTGGCGGACTCATCTTCCAGCCGAACCCGGTATCTTCCCTGTATCTCGCCGCCAGTGTCACGCACATATATCCAGGGTCCGAACTGCTCTTCAACCGGAGCCTCAGGAATAAAAGTCCGCGGGTTGATTAAGGGTGAATCTGAAATTCTGTCGCCGGCGACGTCATCATTTCCCCATTCTACTCCCGCCACCGTCAAAACCGATTCAGCGTGAGCCAACCCATTCCTCAGCAGCATATCAAGCTTCAGCGACTCGCTCTGCAGCCTGGATATACCCATATCCTGGCTGATCATTATTATGAACGAGGCCGCCACTAACGCCAGGATCAGCAGGATTGCCAGCACCGCAACCAGCGCTATGCCTGAAGTGTTTTCTGATAATGAACGTTTCATGCAAAAAAGTATCCTGCACTCTTCACATACCTTTCGGTGTTAATCCATGCCGGTCATATCTCACATAAACCGGGAGTGCGACTGCACTCCCGGCTTTAATCTTTTTTATTTCACTATGCTTAGCGTTTTCGCATAATGAAAGCGCCCAGCGCTGTGAGTACAAGGATGCTCAGCATACCCGGTTCGGGCACACCGGCAAGTTCCGCGATCTCGATATCCGACAAAACTCCGCTGTACACGTGCATTTCGTCCAGGACACCCGAAAACAGCTCTTCCAGACCGCCGTTTGCCACTAACAGTTCCGATTGTACATACGTGGCCGGCGCCCCGATGTATATCTCGTCTGTTGCCGGTGATCCGTTCAGATACATCCGCCCGTAATTCAACTGGCTGAATGTTACGGCTACATGCGTCCAGGTATCATTCGAAAGCGTATTGCCCGGCGACCAGACTCCTCCGGCTCCCGGTATGTCAAATCCTATCTGCTTATCATAGGTCAACAGCTGCCAGCCGCCGTTTTCGACAAAGCTGAACAAATACCGGTTTTCCTGGGCTGTATCTGTCGGTTTCAACCACATCGCGATCGTAAAGTTATTGGTCAGGTCGCATATCGGCGAATTGGAGTTTATCACCGCGTCACTGATTTCAAACCTGACCGCTGTTCCGAACGCAGCGTCCGCTGCCGGCATGCCCAGTGTCGGGCTGTCGCGATACATTCCGCTGAAATCATTGTCCGAGCTGTCAAGCATCTCTGTGCCTTCCAACTCGTTCATGGCATAATATGCCACCTGTTGCGCCGGTATATATCCACCGTCCGAATCGCTGAAATTACTCAGTCCTGACGCGTTCCGGGCCCGTACCCAGTAATAATACGTTACGCCCGCCGCAACGCCGCTGTCGTCGTATTGCGTCGAATTAATCTCGCCCGAAACCGCTGCGGCGCCGGCATAATCGTCCACCGTGTTGCGATAGACGATATACGTGCTGGCTCCGCTGGACGCGCTCCAGCTTACGCGCACAAATTTCTGTCCTTCAACGCCATCACTTGCCTGAACATTCTGTGGCGGGTCCGGAGCTCCGCTTACCGCGCGATACCCGGCGTCACTGTAACTGAGCGCTTCCGTTCCGTCAGTAAATCGTCCTTTAATCCAGTAGTAATAGACCGGGCCGGGTGTGGCGGTCGTGTCATCATACGTTGTTGCCGTTATCTCGCTCGATAGTGCCGTCGCGGATTCAGCGACGTCAACATCGTTGCGATAGACCGTGTAGCCGACTGCGTCACTCCGTCCATCCCAGCTTACGGCTACCTTGTCAGTGAATGTTCCATCGCTGGCCTGAACGTTTTTGACGATATAATTCGGCGTAACCTGCTCCCAGCTATACCCGATCCTGACTTCATCGAATATGAATGAATTTGTTGCCTGATACTGCTGTACCTGGATCATCAAATCATTGTTATATCCCAGAGTTGTTGTGTTCTGGCTGACATCAGCCTGACCCGTTGCCGGTTCGCGCTCCAGGGATGGATTGATCCACAGGTACGCGCCTCCATTAACGCAGCGGACAACCATCAGGAATGTCTGGTCATTTTCCGCCACGATATCACTGGACCGGTTATGCAGTGAAAGCAAATTGCCCCAGGCTTTGCCTGAGCCGCAATCCCAGACATTGTTCAGGATCAGAAACGCATGTCCGTCGGACTGGACGACCGGTTTGAACAGGAAACTGTACCAGATATCATTCGATATCGCGCTGAAATTTTTCCGGGAGCTGCGGCGCCCTTCGGCTGGAATAAACGTTGCGAAATACGCTTCCATCAACAGGCTGCCGCCGCCGGATTGGAGTCCTGGATAGCTCAGCCCTTCTGTTAATACGGTCTGAACCGTATCTTCAGAGGCAATCCAGGCTCCTTCCCAGCCTAAACCGCCATTCTTGCCGCGCACCGGTCCCGCTGCGTATTCAAAACCTTCATACGCGATGGAACTGTACAGGGCCGAACCAGTGTCCGGATCACTGAATAAACTCCAGCCGCCGTCACTGCCCGCTTTTAACCAGTAATAATATGTCTGACCCGGTGTAACTGCTGTGTCATCAAAAGTGGTCGCTGTTATTTCTCCCGAAATATCTACAGCCGCGCCTGAATTGTTTTCAGTATTCCTGTAAACTTTATATTTCGTCGCTCCTGCGGATGCATCCCATGTAATCACGACTTTGTCAGTGTAGGTGCTATCGCTTGCCGCCACATTTTGCGGTGGATTCGGTATCCCCGGCTGCGCACGGTAGCCCGTATCACTGGCGCTGAACACCGCCGACAAATCAGATTTCACCCAGTACCAGTATATTGTCAGAGGTACCGGGGTCGTATCGGCATAGGCGTTGGTTGTCAACCCGCCCTGCAGCATTGTTGCCACACTCGTGTCATTTGTGTTTGCACGGTACACCGAGTAACTGCTTGCACCTTCCAACTGATTCCACGTTACTTCCACTTTGTCTTCATACGTTCCGTCACTGGCCTGCACATTGCTGGGCACATCCGACGGCATCACATCGGCAAACGTGTCGCCGATTCTGACTTCATCAAATTCTATATCGTTGTTGCCGTATCCCTGCACATTGAATGCAAGCGAATGCCCGGTTCCTATATCGGCCGCAAGCATGGCATCGGCATTATTAATATCGGGTTCCTCCGTCATCGGCGGGTCGACCCACAAGTATACATCATCCGCTCCGGCTTTGCAGTCGTAGCGGGCTACCAGCAGATAGGTTTGATTAGTCACCGGAGTAACGCTCGTGGATGTATTGTCAATTGCGAATGCACCGGCCCATCTGCGCCCGATCGCGGCTGCCTGGCTGCCATTCGGCTGCACAAAATTATGGCCGCTGCCTAATGAGTTAGCCTTGTAAAGATAGGATAACCATACAGTCGAGTTATCACTGCCGTATGATGTTGCCGTCTGTCGGTTAACGACCGCGCTGCCGTCTGCCGTGCATCTAATGCGGAAGGCATTACCTTCGACGGCTAACGTAACTCCCGAATTTTCATAGGAAAGTCCCGCGAATGTAACTGCTTGTGTATCCCGAGGGGTAACCACACTCCACGGGCCGTCCCATCCCGATCCGCCGTCCAATCCACCAATATCCAATCCGGCAGTATAATCATATCCTTCATACGCGATCAAAGAGCTGCGCACATTTACGGTCAGGCGTTTGCGGACGCCTTCCGCTGAAACAACATCAAGCGGCGCGCTGGTCGGCAGAATAAGTCCGGCAGTCAGTACGGTTACGGTAACCGCAACGGGCGAATCGGTAACGGTAAATGTCGAAGGTTCGGCGCTTACCCAGTTCACGCTGCTGCTGACGGTCACGTCATATGACAGACCGCTAAGCTCAGGTGTCAATGTCAGCACCTGCGGTGCTGGTGTGGTAAATCCTATCGCTGTACTACTCGGTGTAACCCGGAACGCGGGTGTCGTTTCCAATTTCACTCCATCGAAACAGGTATAATCTACCAGGTTAGAACCCCCATACGGGCGCAGACGGATGCGATGCGGAAGGCCCGGACCGGAGAACGGGGCGGAAAATCCCGGAGCTAAAATGCCGTCAACCGAACCCGATACTCCTTTGCAGGTGTCTCCCAGACAGTCGATATCGACGACAACATGCGACCAGGTTTCATCGACATAGGAACCGAGTGCCGCACCGCCATTAAAGGCCAGCGAATACGTCCCGCCGGCACATTGCACGAAAAAGTTGGCACCATCAGTGGTATACAACCCGACATTGTGGTTAAATTGACCTTTGCGCAGAGAATAGAATGACAGACGCAGGTAGTTGTTGGTCTTGTCCATCGCTGTAACAGCAGCGAATATGTTACTGTTATAGGTGATGCCCAACGCGTCAGCATAGTCGAATTGCGAACCTTCGGCGGGTGAAACACCGTCATATCCTGTGGCTACGGTCTGGATGTTGGCCGCGTCATCATACCAGCCCTGTTGGCCGGTCAATGTGCCGGTAGAGTAATCGGGTGATTCAAAATCGGCTTCCCATAACACTGCGGCATTAAGACCCAGCGTTCCCAGGATTATAAGTGTGCAAATCGCATGTTTCATAGGTATTCTCCCTCATTCTGGTTACATTAAAGCTCTTATTGAATTATAGCATATATTGTTTATTTACTCCTGAAATACTATAATAAGTTTTCTTCAGTTCTTTATAATATGATTATAAGGCTATTTAGTGCTTCCATATAATTCAAGTAGAAAAATATGCACACATGAGTGGTTTTAAACGATTTAATTTCGCTTTCTTCGGTAAACAAGTCGGTCTGCCTTTTGTTGAAGATACCGGCCATATAATTACACCAACGGCAGAAA
>CAZCLS010000136.1:4726-8821 GCA_964499565.1 uncultured bacterium | reverse complement strand
GTTTCGATATCGATGTAGGCGGTTTTGGCACGGAACGCGGGAAAGAGTCGCCAATACTGGTTTGAGGGCAGACCGGCGGCGAAGTAATAGGGATTATCGGCGAGCAAATGAGATTGAGACTCACGGATATGGCGGGAAATATGATCTGCTCTTTTAGGAGAAAGGATGGAGTGGGAAGGAGCCAGGGCATCATCCCAGGAGCGGATACCATTGAGCCACAACTGTGATTCGAGTTTAGGGCCTACGAGAGGGATATGGCAAAATGTATGAGTAAGCATACAGAAAAAGGGTTAAATTAGATAGTAAAGGTATTATACACGATTAGAGTTAAAAACGCTAAAATTTCATAATAATGACATGGATGAAAGAGTATACTACACGATTACCGTACGTTATTCACATAGCGGTTAAAGAAATCCACGGGATTTTGACATGGAATTCACACGTTATCCACAGGGCTAAAAATATGGATAACATTATGAAAATGAATATAATAAGGGAAAAAAAGAAAAAAAGTACCTGAAAAAAGAAGAAGTTATCCACAATGAGTTTTGATTTTTTTTAAAGGGAATGCTATACTATTCGTTCTTGAATTGCGGTTTAATACTGTGCGCTGCTTTGGGGGTATGCGCACAATCGGTTTAGTTATGATACATTCAATGACAGGCTATGGCGCGTCACGGGCACGTGTGCGCGGAGGAGAACTCTCTGTTGAGATACGGAGTGTGAACGGCAGATTTCTGGAATTCCGCTGCAGTTTACCGCGCGAGTTGATGGTGTTGGAAACGGACGTGCGCGATGCAGTGAAACACGAACTCAAGCGGGGCAATGTAAATGTGTTTGTCTCATACAGCACGAGGCAGGCGGGAACGGCAGAAATAGTGGATGAAGCGCGAGTACGGCGAGCGTATACGCAGTTAAAGCGGATAGCGAAAAGCACGGGCATATCGGCGGAAACGACATTAGACACGCTGTTGCGAATAGTGATGCTGACAGAAAACGCGTTTCAGGGGATCGAGCCCGAGAAACTGAAACGGCCGCTGCGGACAGCATTGCAAAATGCCTTAGAGGGGGTGCAGGATTTACGCGCTAAAGAAGGGGAGGCACTAGAACGAGACTTACGGAAACGTTCTGCCCGCATACGGCGTGAAGTAGACAAGATCAAACAGCATGCGCCGGAGGTAGTGGAGCAATACACGGACCGGATAACACGGCAGCTGACGCAACTGGCTGAGCAGAACGGGATGACCTTTGATCCGGTCAAAGTGTTGACAGAAACGGGAGTATTTGCGGAACGGATAGATATAACAGAAGAATTGACCCGCATCGACAGTCATTTAAACCAGTTTGACAATGCGATAAGCAAGGGGGGAGTAATAGGAAAGCGTCTGGATTTTATATTACAGGAACTTTTCCGGGAAACGAACACAGCGGGAAACAAAGCGAATAGCGCGAAGGTATCTGAGCACATAGTAGTGGTGAAGGAAGAGCTGGAAAAGATGCGTGAGCAGGTACAGAACATAGAATAGAAATAAATAGAACGACATAGCGGAATGGTATGGCAAAAGAAGAATTCACATTAGGAATAGACAGCGGCACACAGTCTACCAAGGCAGTCCTGATGGATGTGCGGAGCGGGAAGATAATCGCGGAAGCGTCCGCGAAATATCGTTTGTATGAAAAAGCGGACGGCACACGGGAGCAGGAACCGGCTGACTGGATCAGAGCGGTTGAGAAAACGATCAAAGCGGTATTAAAGACCGGAAAGGCGCGAGCGGAACAGGTGGTGGGAATCGGAGTTTCGGGGCAGCAGCATGGATTTGTACCATTGGACCAGAAGGGCAAGGTAATCCGCCGGGCGAAATTATGGAATGACTGTTCCACACAGGAGCAGTGTGACTACCTTATTCACAGCATGGGAGGATTACGCAAAACGATTGCGGCGACGGGCAACAGCATACCGCCGGGATTCACGGCATCGAAGATACGGTGGATGAAGGAAAAGGAGCCGAAGAATTACGAGCGACTTGGGACAATAGTACTACCGCACAATTATATTAATTACTGGCTGACAGGTTTTTTGGCGATGGAACCGGGGGATGCATCCGGGATGGCGATATATGATGTCAGACGAAGGGCATGGGCGGAGAAGGCGCTCATGGCACTAGACCCGGATCGGGATTTGCGCGAATGTCTGCCGCCGTTACAGGAATCGCATGAAATAGTGGGAAGAGTAAGGCCCGAGATCGCGAAAAGGTTAGGACTGACAAGTGCCTGCATAGTATCGACGGGTGGGGGAGATAATATGATGTCGGCGATCGGGACGGGGAATGTGCGCGAAGGAGTCGTTACGGCGAGTATGGGCACCTCGGGTACAATATTCGCGTATTCGGACACACCGGTGATCGATGAGCGCTCCGGAGAAATCGCTGCATTTTGCAGCAGCACGGGGGGGTGGCTGCCATTATTATGTGTCATGAACTGTACCGTATCTACAGAGCTGGTGAAGCAGGCATTCGGGATAAGCACGGAGCAGTTAACACGCGCGGCCGCACGCGTGCCGGCCGGATCGGACGGCTTGCTGCTGCTGCCGTATTTCAGTGGTGAGCGCACACCGAATATACCGGATGGCAAAGGAGTGTATTATGGAGTCACGACACACAATTTCACTCCGGCGCATTACAGCAGGGCTGCGATGGAAGGGGCGATACTGGGGATGAATTACGGCATGGAAAGATTACGGCTGTTAGGGATAAATCCGACCCAGATCCGTTTGACCGGCGGGGGAGCGAAAAACAGGATATGGCGACAGATATGCGCGGACGTATTCAATGTGGAGTGCCGCACATTACAGATAGAAGAGTCGGCGGCGTTTGGGGGAGCGATACAAGCTCTATGGTCCTGGCGCTGTGAAAAAGATGGGTATCATTCAATAGCGGAATGGACTGACCGATTTGTAAAATACGGCCGGGCAGCACATAATCCTGATACGGAACGGGTGGAACAGTACAGCATGCTGTTTCACAAACAATGTCTGTTAAGTTCCCAACTGAAGTCGTTATTCCGTTCAGGAAGGAACTAAGGAGAAACAGGTATGAAAAACACGACGCTGAAGTTAGTATACATTCTGATGATCATAATACTGGTGGTAGCAGGAGACACCTGGCGGCGGGCGTATAGTGTATCAAAGCGCAATGTGGAGATAGACGATACAATACGGCCTTTGCGGCAACAGATAGGAGAACTGCGGGGAGAACTGCAGGAGCTGCATCAGATAAGCCATAAAAACAGCGTGACGCTGAAGCTGTTAGAAAATTCGATAAAAGTCGAGGGAGCGAAATCGGAGGAACAGGCTGAAGCAGCTATCAGCGCGGTAGCAGTCACTCCGACGGCGCCGGAAAAAGAAGTCAATAACGCGGTAGCAGTTAACCCGACGATTCTGGAAGAATTTGTTGAATCGATTACAACCACCAGGGTGGTAGTAGGAAAAGATGAGACAGTGGGGGAAGCCCCGGCAAAGGCAGTAGCAGATAAGAACGGTGAAAAGCCTAGTATGGAAGAAGCGGCCGGAACGGAAGTATTATCAGATTTCATGGAGTTAAGTGATTTGGTATCGACGACGGCAACCGAGCGGAGCGCGGCAGTGATTAAAGAGCCGAAAATAACCGAAAAGGCAGCAGTGGCAAAAGAAGAGGAAACGATCCAGATACCAGGCGGGAAAAAGGACACGGTAGTGGCAGCCGATCCGACTTTGCCTGGAGGGAAACCAGTAGAAAAGCAGGTGAATCAGGGAGCTGTTGAGAAAAGTGGAGCAAAAGAAACAACGAAATCAGCTGTAGCCTCCGCCGCGGCAGGCAAGGAGCCTGAAGAAAAGAAAGTGTATAATGTAACGCCGGACGATTTAGGCCCGAAACCGCCGGTGCATGAAGTCGGGGCGGAAGAAACAGTAAAAGAAATTATAGAGCGCGAGCGCGAGATAATGCCGCCGAAGCGGACGACAACAATACCGGCAGTAAGCGCGGATACGGAATCGCTGGTAATAGACGTGAGTGAAACGGGAGAGATCAGTG
This sequence comes from uncultured bacterium, assembly GCA_964499565.1. GTDB lineage: Bacteria > Auribacterota > UBA3054 > UBA3054 > CAZCLS01 > CAZCLS01. Next base: position 4,751 of record CAZCLS010000136.1, on the reverse strand, counting down.
AAAAGAAACCGGTGGAAGATATCAG
>CAZCLS010000136.1:0-4626 GCA_964499565.1 uncultured bacterium | reverse complement strand
GCCGCCTGGGGGGAGACCAAAGACATCGCGGTAAGTTTTGATGTATCAAAATTAACGATGCAGAAAAAAGATAATACGATATTATTTTGTTATGATGACCCGCAGGCAAAATTTGTGGAACACTGCCAGGGAGCGCCAGTATTACCGTGTAAAATGCTGTATGTGGTAATGCCAAAGAACGCGCTGTTCAAAGGGTGCAGATTTCAGGTGCAGAAAGAGAATTTGCGCGGGACGTTTAAGCTGTACACGCGCACGAAGAATGAGGCGTTACAGAAGACAGCCCGGTCGTTTCCCTCCAAGCTGGTGGAGTTCGACTCGCAGAAGGACATCAACGGTTACCGGATATTTATATTCCGGACGTATCCGGTGGCGTGTCAACCCGCGGACGGCTCGGTATCGCGCATACTCAGCATAGCGATGACAGTGCATTACGAGACCGGTGAAGGAGCGGGCAAATACGCACGCGCGGCATCTCCGCAGCTTGAACAGCTCAAGAAGATAGTAGTCAATCCGGGAGATTTTGAAGAACTTACCGAGACACGCGACGCATTTTACAACAGGATTGATCCGATATCGCGCCGATCGCAGATATTGGCACAGGAAGTGTTCGCGACTGAGATAGGCGGCAAGCAGGAATCGGAGCGGAATGAGTACCGGTCGATATTGAATGACAAGGCGGAATTCAGTATATTCGAAGAGGCGGACACGGTGGATCTGATCAAGCGTAATTTCACGGTTACGGAAGACAACCGGGTGATGTTTACGCCGATTCAGTTTTAGGTAAAGGATTTATACTCATAGAAGGTGTCAATTGGACAGGTTAATTGAGATACTATGAGTATTACACAACCACCAGCAGAGAACGAGAAGAATGCCGGCGAAGCGTCAGGTGTACGCTTTGACCGGGGGACATTGGTAATAGAAGGCATACGTGGGCAGAACGCGTCAGAGACATTTCCAGGCACAAATCTAACATATGATAAACGAGCAGGTGTATTGCGTTGTGACGCATTGTATTTTAACACAGTGAATCAGATACTGCGCGATGTCGAACCAGGCTGGAGTACAGATGCGGCACGCTGGCAGGCGCTGAGTTGGCCGAAAGAGGATTTGCATACATTGCGCTCGGACCAGAATGAGGCAGTCAAGAGCTGGCTGCCGGACAAGCGGGGAATTATCGTCATGCCGACCGGGACGGGCAAGACCGAAGTAGGGCTGGCGATCATGCACCTGCTGGGGGTGTCAACATTGATAATCTCGCCGGTACGGGACCTGATGTATCAATGGCATCAGCGGATACTGGACCGGTTGGGGTATGACGCTGGGATAATCGGTGACAACACCTTCAATAAGCGGCCGGTGTCGGTCACGACATATGACAGTGCCAGCATTCACATGCAGTCATTTGGAGATGAATTCGGGTTACTGATATTTGACGAGTGCCATCATCTGCCCGGTCCGGTCCGGTCAGACGCGGCACGAATGAGCATAGGGCCGTACCGGCTTGGATTGACAGCCACATTAGAACGCAGTGACGGGCGTGAGAATTTACTGGAGGGATTGATCGGTCCGGTTGTGTACCGGTATCCGATATCACGTGCGCGGGGAAAGGTTTTAGCAGAATATGACATTAACCGGATACCGGTATACCTGGCGGCGGAGGAGCAGGCTAGATATGACGCATGCACGCGGGCAATCAGGAACTACATGACGGCGAGGCGCAGGGAAGATCCTGATTTTACGGGCATCGAATTACGCAAGGAAGTAGGAAACAATGCGGAATCGAGGCGGATAGTGCAGGCCATACGGGTAAAGGAATCGATAGAAGACCGGGCACAGGAAAAGCTGCGGGTATTAGAAGATTTGTTTCGTTTGCATAACGGCAGCAGGATACTGGTATTTACCGGCAGCAATGCCATGGCCAGGGAGGTATCGGCGCGATTTCTGATACCCTGCCTGCTGCATCATTCCCGCAAAAAGGAGCGCAAGGAAATCCTGGATGGGTTTCGCAGCGGCAGCTATCCGGCAATCGTAGCGAACCAGGTATTGGATGAGGGAGTGGACATACCCGAGGCGAAGATAGCAATAGTACTGGGCGGATTCGCATCGGCCAAGCAGGCCAAGCAGCGATTGGGGAGAATACTGAGAAAAACAGGGGAAGCGCGGGCGGTACTGTACGAGGTAGTGTGTGCCGAAACGCGGGAAGTACAACGTTCACGACAACGCAGGCGCAGTGATGCTTACCAGGGAACTCGCCATATTCACCTTTGAGGGGCGGCGGATAGTGCCGGACCGCTTGACGCAGAGCAGGCATGCACAGTACCGGGAGTATGCCGAACAGATGCTGGCTATTTACCGGAACGGACTCGGGAAAACCAGGAGCGAGCTGCACGAAGCGGTTCATCGATTGTTTGATGATGAAAGCGAATGTCCGCCACAGCGTATAGATGCTTTCTGTAAACTGCTGGATGAGGATGCAGTGGCAACGTATGATACGGACCGGCGCGGCAAAGCGGCCGGATTACGGAGCACGGTATTCAAGCTGGCAGCGGCCAAGCATCCGCTGGTGGAGACCCGAACAGTACTTTTTGAGCACAGCGAACAGGAAGTCAAACAGGAAATAGCACGCACGTTGGGGGAAGCTGATTGGGCCGAAATCGAGCGTAAATTATTTTCCGATGTATTCGATTACAACCGGTTGAAGACGTGGGCCGGCTATGAAAGTCCGGAAGCATTGTTATCACGCTATAATGTCGCCCAGGTTCAGGCTGCACTATATAACGCGGTGCAGCTGACGATTTATGCGGGAGCGGATTTCAGGCGCATCATAACGCATGCCAAGCTGGCGCGGTTGCTGCACCAGATCAAGCCGGCTGGAAAAGAACGGTACGAGATCAGGCTTGACGGACCAGCCTCGGTACTACGGGAAACGCGGCGGTACGGCGCTGCAATGGCTAAATTTCTGCCAGTGCTTATAGCCTGCGGGGACTGGAAGCTGCGGGCGGAGTGCATCGTGGGGAAGTCGCAACGGCATTTCCAGCTGGAGTTGAGCAGTGCGGACGGGCTCAAGAGCAATCTGCCCGCGGGGGAAGAATACGATACAAAAGTTGAAGAGAAATTCGCGAAGAAGTGGGGAAGCAAAGCACGCAACGGTTGGAAGATGATACGGGAAGGAGGATTGCTGGAGAAGGGACAGATCGTAATGGTGCCGGATTTCTCATTCCGGCATGAAGACGGGAGGACCGTATGGCTGGAGATCGTGGGATTCTGGACACCGGAATATTTAAAGGAAAAGGTAGAAAAGCTGAAGGTGTTTAAAGAAGAGCCGATTATCGTCGCGGCAGCGGAGAGAGTAGCGGAAGGATTTGACTATCAATCCGAGCATCTGATATATTATAAAACGGTAGTAAAGTTAGAACCGGTGCTGGAAGCGTTGGAAACAATATAAGCGCGTCAAACAAAAATTAACCGGGAGTTCTTTTTAGTGTTTTACGTCGCCAGAGGCGATATTAACTCAAAATTGCGTCGGAGTAGAATAATGGAAAATAAATTTTACTTTATAATAGTGTTACTTATTATTTTTGGATGTACAAAAAATAATGACTGGCAAACATTTTTCCCAAATATACACTGCTGGTGGCGAGAAAATTATGAAATGATCCCTAAAGAAATGATATTGCATATTAAAACAAACATGTATAATAGAAGCATTAATGCTCTCGATACAGAAGAAATGATAGAATTATCTTACGATGAATTAAAAGTATTTGGAAATAATCAGATAAATATTACAAATGTAGTTGATTTAATAATATCAAATTCATTATACATTGCAGAAGAAAAGAAACAACTTGCGCTTAATCCCTTTTTTAAAAGATTATCTAACGACTTTATAAATGAATCTCATGCTTATTATAATATTGCATGTAACACAAAACTACATCGCAATAAATTAAAACCATATCTTGTAAGAGCCATAAAGAAAGGAAAGGGAAATTTTAATGTGTTTATTAAAAACAGAGAATTATACATATTGCATACAAGTTTAGGAAGCGAATCTTTTGGAATAATAAAGCAGCCAATAATTGTATTTCTCGAAGATAAACCAGAAAAATTATTTCTTGATGTTTCTACCGTGAAGTAATATGTTTGGAAAATTGTTCAATGTATTGGGATTTCGATGTCAATGAAGAGATATAATAGAAAGTTGTGTATGAGAGTAAAAGATCGTACCCTATTATATCCTTTACACAAGGCTTCCTGAAATATTCGCAACTATATTAGCCAACACTTTTCTCATTATCATTCTATTACTTCAAAATCTCATAACCACCAACACTATTGCCAATCTGCGCCAGCTCCGGCCTGAACAGCCTGGGCGCACCATCAAGAGACGGTTCCCAGGTTGCGAGTTCAGTATCCTGGTCCACCATCAACCGTATCATTCAACCAGAACATAGAACCGCCTGCAATCGGGTCTTTCATCCTGATCGTCCACTCTACCGCGTCTCTGCCCTCGGTGCCGCGGAAGTAATGACGGATTGTAGCCGATCGCTCCGAACCGCAACCATTTCCTGGAAAGGAGAACGGGTTTTCCAACCCGTTTATTCCGAGGAAAACACGGAC
>CAZCLS010000135.1:4719-8823 GCA_964499565.1 uncultured bacterium | reverse complement strand
CGTAAAAAGTCAACATATTTCTCCGGCTCATTCCCGTGCCGCATTGGCAGCGTTGGTTGCTTGCTCGAACTCTCCGCTTTCTTTCCAGCGCTGCTGCACTTCTTCCTGGATTAATTTTGTCTTTTTTATCGTTTCCGCACCTTTCTCATAATATCCTTTCTGCCCGGGTGAGTCAGACCTGCAGCCCGCAAGCATCAGCAGGATTCCCAGGATTGTCAGTAGATTAAATTTATCAAACATATCCATCTCCAGTTGCGCATGTAACGCATGTATTATTCTGAATCCCAACCGGGCCGGATTCTATTCTGGATTTCCCAGCAGTCCAGCAGTACCAGGGCGGCCATGCTTTCAACCACGGGAATCACGCGCGGCACAATACAGGGATCATGCCGGCCTTCAACGACAATCTCGCGGTTTTCACCGGCTATATCAATCGTTTCCTGCGTTCTGGTTATTGATGACGTGGGCTTGATGGCTAACCGGATGACGATTTCATTACCGTTTGATATGCCCCCGATTACACCCCCGGCATTGTTTGTCAGAAACAGCCCGTCCCTCATCGCGTCGTTATTGGCGCTGCCGGTCGAGCGTGCAGCGGCAAAGCCCGAACCGATTTCAAATCCTTTCGTCGCGCCGATCGATAACAGCGCCTGCGCCAGGCGCGCATCCAGCTTGCCGAAAACCGGGTCGCCCAATCCCGGCGGCAGACCCTGGATTCGTAATTCAATAATTCCTCCCAGTGAATCTCCCTGTTCCTTCGCCGCCAGGATCGCCGCGGTCATGGCCCGGGCCGCTTGCATATCCGGGCAACGGACCGGATTTGATTCAATACAGTCCAGGTCAATTTTTTCAGCACGAATACCGCCGATCTCAAGGGCATAGGCGATTATCGTAACATCTCTTTCCCGCAGAATTTTTTTGGCAATTGCTCCGGCCGCTACTCTCCCCGCCGTCTCCCGGCCCGATGACCGTCCACCGCCGCGGTGGTCGCGGATAGCATATTTCTTCCAGAACGTGAAATCCGCGTGGCCGGGCCGGAAAAGCTCCCGAATGCCTTCATACGCCGATGGCCGCTGGTCTTCGCTCATCAGCATAAGACATAAGGGCGCCCCGGTGGTTTTACCTTCAAATATACCCGATACGATCCTGACCGTATCGCGTTCCTTGCGCGGTGTGCTGATTTCACTTTGTCCGGGCCGGCGCCGGTCGAGTTCCTTTTGAATATCCTCCTCGCTGATCGGATATCCGGGCTTAACGCCGTCCAGAATGCAGCCGATCGCGACTCCATGGCTCTCGCCGAAAGTAGTGACACGCAGTATTTCGCCAAATGTGTTCGGCGCCCGCGACCGCACCGCCAACTCGCGAGCCGTACCGGTTAGTACATCATCCGCCAGCTGCTCCCACTCCGCGCTGGTTGTATCGATTATCACATCCGCAAACGGACTCAGTACTTCCAGGATCGTGAATACCCGCGCTGAAAATTCTTCTCCCGGACTTTCGCTGACCAGGTAGGCCGGAATGCCGTCCCGGGCGGCGCGGTTCCACAAAACAAAGCCCGGCGCGGTCAACAGCACTATCAGGCCGTTTTCCCGCAGCAGCCGGCGCGATTCCGCATGCAGCAGGGTTGAACCACCCGTCGCGATAACGCACCAGTCTTTGCCGGCCACCTGGCGCACGGCTTCACGTTCCAGATCGCGAAAGCCCTGCGCTCCTTCACGATGGGCAATATCGCGGCAACTGCATCCCAAGCCCTTTTTTTCCTTATACAAGCGCATAATTTCTTCGTCCGTCTCAAAAAACGGCAAAGCGCATTTCCCGGCAATACATTTCCCGATTGTCGTCTTTCCCGACGCTTTCGGGCCTGCTATGATGATATTCATACTGAATAGTCCCTGGCTGTTACTCAGAAATTCATACTAGAATAATTATAGGCCAACCACGCTATAAAATCAAATAGTTTTGACAAAACATGATTCTTATATTACAATTACACTCGCTGTATCAGGGATACATAACTTAATGAAGCTAACACGAAAGAAAACAACTTTTTTGCGTATCGGCCTGAGCATTCTTCTGCTCGGGATTTTAGTCTATATCTGCGACCCGCGCTCTACCTGGCAGTATATCCGCCAAGCCTCTCTGCCCCAGCTTGCCGGAACGCTGCTGCTGTTTCTTGCTTCGATGCCTCTAATCGCCTGGCGCTGGCAGATTCTGCTCAAAGCCAAAGGCATGCGCATCAGCCTTATGCGGCTTACCCGGTATTACATAGTTGGTTTCTTCTTCAATAATTTCATGCCCAGCAGTATCGGCGGTGATATTACCCGCATTTTAAACGTTTCGGATCATGGCTATTCACTGTCAGACAGTTTCAGCTGTGTCTTTGTCGAACGTTTGATCGGCTTTCTGGCTATGGCTCTCCTGGCCATCGGCTCGCTTGGCTTTCTGCTCAGCCACTTTCAAGGCGCACCACTTGTAATCATCATCACCATCACTCTTTCTTTTGCGTTCATAATCCTGGCCTGGTGCTGCTTTCATCCAGCGGCCTTCCAGCGTATTAGCGTATTCCTGAAGCGCCTGCGCTGGAAAAAACTGGGCGATAAACTCCATACCGTTTACTCCGCCATACATGCCTATCGCGCCTGCCCGCGCGCCCTGTTGCAGACGTTTGCCATTTCATTGCTCTACCAGTTTGTTATGGGTGTGTTTGTCTTCTGGGTCGCCCGCGCGACCGGCTTAACAGCGCCTTTCTGGATGCTGTTCGCCCTGATGCAGGTCTCCTCCATGGCAGGTATTCTGCCAATTACGCTTGAATCGGCCGGAATCAGGGAAGGCATCTTCCTTGTTATCCTTGTTAATCTGGGCTATACCGACAGTATGGTTCTCGCCGCCATTATCATGGTAAGAATTATCAGTATAATCGGCAGCTCCTTCGGCGGTGTCTTTCTCTTAGCCGGTGACATGCATCTTCCGCTTTCCGGCCGGACATCCGGGGAGGCTGCGTCATGAGCTGGCAGCGCCAGAGTAATCCCTATGGAAAACACCACGGCTGCTCACTGCTGCTGGCTTTTTTGACCGTTCTGATCCTGGCCTCTTCGTTCAGCATCACTTATTTCAGTTGTTATGACGCCGAAAAAAAAGTGCTGCAGCGCCGGCGCGACCTGTTATCCGAATGTTCCAGACTGTGTGACTTGCTGCCCAAATTCAGTATCCTGGTTATCAAGTATGAACCCGCTTCCTATTACGCGGTTACCCGGGCGAAAATCGCCCGCCAGCAGTTCTACCTTCAGCCCGGTTTAACACACAAAGCTGAAAACTACTTTGCCATCCAAACAGAACTTACCGGTATGGCCCGTAAATTGAAAATCAATCAACTCGCCCTGCGGGACGGCAGCTGGCATGATACGATCAGCAATTTCCGCAATATCACTAACCGCGTTGTCGGTGTTATGACAAATTATAATAACTCCGCGGTTTTTTACAATAATACCATGAAAGGCAGAATGCAGGAGCTCTGGCTGCGTGTTCTGGACTTTAAAGAAGCCCCCCTGTTCTCTCAGCCGGCTTCCCCCACTCCTCTCCGCCACTCTTCCGCACCGCGTCATTAATTATGGCCTTTCTGAAAGATAAAAACCTGGCCGAACCAATTCTTTCCTTTTCATTCCAGGTCGCCGAAGAGGAACTGCCTGTGCGTCTGGACCAGTTCCTGACTCATAAAATGCCCTGGCGCTCGCGCTCCTTCTTTCAGAAAATGATCGAGCAGGGCGAGGTTACGGTAAACAGCAAAACCAGCCGGCCCGGCCGCTACCTGCTGGCCGGCGAAACTATCCTCGTGGATGTCTCGCGGCAGCAGCAGGAATACGCTCCTCCTTCCGTTAACTCTCTTGCTGTTATTTTCGAAGATGACTGCCTTCTGGTTCTGAATAAACCGGCCGGCATAGTCGTTCATCCCACCGGCCGGCATTTGTATGATACCGTTATGAACGCCGTCCACGCCCGTTATCCCGGCCACACCTACCGTCCGCGCCTGGTGCATCGCCTGGACAAGGAAACCAGCGGTGTGCTGATTCTGGCCAAAAACGAAGCGGTCAGAACCGCAATGGCGCA
>CAZCLS010000135.1:0-4619 GCA_964499565.1 uncultured bacterium | reverse complement strand
CAAATCCGGGTGCATCTGGCCGCCATCGGGCATCCCATCCTGGCCGATAAACTGTATGGCCGGGAAAAGCACTGCCGCCTGGCGGAATGTGACATTTCCACACATCTGCTTCACGCCTGGAAATTCGTCTGCCGGCATCCCGGCACCGGCGAGGAGATAGAATTCAAGGCACCCCTGCCGCCGGTCTTTTCAGGCTGTATTACCCATCTCTTCGGCCATATTTGACCTTTTAAGGCGTTTTTTGTATACTATCTCACTCTAATGTTGCTGTAAAGTGACGATAAAAACAGGTGAAATCCGGTGCGTTTTCGTAATTTATGGTATAATTACCCATATCGGAATATGGATATAGTTTATGAATTTTGATGATCCACAGTATCGTGAACGGTTCTGGCATACCGCCAGCCATGTTATGGCTCAGGCGGTAACCGACCTTTTTCCCGGCGCGAAGCTGGCCATCGGCCCGGCTATCGAAGAGGGATTTTATTACGATTTCGATGTGCCTGTCCCCTTCACGCCCGAAGACCTGGAAAAAATCGAGGCGCGCATGGCTGAGATCATCAAAGCCGATTACGCCCTTGAGCAGGAATTCTGGCCGCGCGATAAAGCCCTGCAATACTTCAGAGATACTGAAGCGACCTATAAAATCGAACTGATAGAAGGCCTGGCCGACGACCAGCTGTCAGTGTACCGCCATGATTCCTTCCTGGATTTGTGCAAAGGACCGCACCTGGAACGCACGGGCGGGATCAAGGCCGTCAAGCTCCTGAGCGTTGCCGGCGCCTACTGGCGCGGTGATGAAAAGCGGCCGATGCTTCAGCGCATTTACGGCATCGCTTTCCCCGATAAAAAATTGTTAGCCGGGTATCTGCACCGGCTGGAAGAAGCCCGCAAGCGCGATCATCGCAAACTAATGCGGGAACTCGACCTGTGCAGCGCTCATGAAGAAATAGGCCCCGGCCTGGCTGTGTGGCATCCCAAGGGAGCTGCCATACGCAATGAAATCGAGACCTTCTGGCGACAGGAACATTACAAAGCCGGCTATGACCTGGTCTACAGCCCCCATATCGGCAAAGCCCAGTTGTGGGAAACCAGCGGTCACCTCGACTTCTACCGCGAAAATATGTACCCGTCCATGGAACTCGACGAACATGAATATTTTGTCAAGCCCATGAACTGCCCGTTCCATATCCTGATCTACCGCAGCTCTACCCGTTCCTATCGCGACCTGCCTCTGCGCTGGGCCGAACTCGGTACAGTCTACCGCTACGAACGCAGCGGCGTCCTGCACGGTTTACTGCGTGTGCGCGGTTTTACACAGGATGATGCCCACCTGTTCTGCCGTCCCGACCAGATGGAAGCCGAATTGGAACGCGTGCTCAAATTCTGCCTGTATATGCTGAAATCATTCGGATTCGAGGATTTTCATGTCTACGTGTCTACCCGCCCGGAAGGCAAATGCGTAGGCGAACCCGAACGCTGGGAAGCCGCGCAGACCGCTCTGGAAAAAATTGTCAGAAAACTTGAACTGACCTACGATATCGATGAGGGCGGCGGAGCGTTTTACGGCCCGAAAATCGATATCAAGATCAAGGATGTTTTAGGCCGGGAATGGCAGTGCTCGACGATTCAGTTTGATTTCAACCTGCCCGAACGGTTTGATATGGTCTATATCGGTGAAGACGGCAAGGAGCACCGTCCCTATGTTATTCATCGCGCTCTGTTAGGGGCGATTGAACGCTTTTTCGCTGTCCTGCTTGAAAACTGCAGCGGTGAGTTTCCGCTCTGGTTAGCTCCCGAACAAGTCCGGATCGTCCCGATCAAAGACGACCATCTGGGCTATGGCAACGAAATTCTGACAGCCCTGGCAGCCCGCGGTTTGCGGGTGCATCTGGATCAAACCAGCCGGCCGATGGGCGCGAAAGTTCGCCAGGCGAAACTTGATAAAGTTCCTTATACGCTGGTGATCGGCGATAAGGAATGCGAACAGCGGACGGTATCGGTTCGTCTGCGTGACGGCCGGCAGATAGCGGATGTCGCGTTGGACGAGTATATAGAACGATTGTGCGAAGAACGGGATACGCGGGCTCTCAGCAATACCTGGAACCGCGCTACAGTATAGTAACCTCAGCACAAGGAGCGTCTTATCGCACGCAAATATTATGAAGTCGATTCGACTCGCGTCAATGAAAAGATCAGAGTGCCTGAAGTGCGCCTGATCAGCGAAGACGGCAAGCAGATGGGAATTGTCCCCACGCGTCAGGCATTGGAAGAATCGGATCGACGAGGACTGGACTTGGTGGAAGTGGCGCCGACAGCGAAACCGCCGGTATGCCGCATAATGGACTATGGAAAGTACCGGTACGAGCAGACCAAGCGCGAACGTGATGCCCGGCACCATAGCCATCAGGTGAAAACCAAGGAAGTTAAATTCCGTCCAAGCATCGGGGAACATGACTTTGAATTTAAACGCAATCATATTGTCGAGTTTCTCGATAGCGGCCATCGCGTTAAAGTGACCTGTTTTCACCGCGGACGCGAAGCGGCTCACCAGGAAATCGGGCAGGCTCTGCTCGAAAAACTGGTTGATGGTATTCAAGAGCACGGTATGGTTGAAATGCCGCTCAAGAAAGTTGGCTCCAGTTATTCGGTGGTTTTCGGCCCGCGTAAAGCCAAAGGCTGAAGATTCTGCCCGGCCAGTGAAATTGCGGTATATATCCGGACTGTATACTAGTGCATATCCGGAAGTGAAGATAATGGTACGATTATTAACCACGTACGATAGTAAGGAGAATTTTTATGCCTAAAGTAAAAACCCGAAAATCGGTCAGCAAACGCTTTTCGGTTACAAAAAACGGGAAAGTAAAACGTTCCCAAGCGAAAATGCGGCACCTTATGACCTGTAAGAGCCGTAATAAAAAGCGGAACCTGGGCCGGAATACGCTGGCCAGCGCTCCCGATGCTAAAAATATCAAAAAAATGATGCCGTACGGGTAATCTGGCCACCCGTCGGTTGAACACCATACGCAAGGAGAACTAGTATGCCAAGAGCCACTAATGGTCCTGCTTCACGCGGACGCAAGAAAAAAATATTTAAACAAACCAAAGGTTTTTACGGCGCTCGTAAAAACTTGAACCGGATGGCCCAGGAAACGCTCGACCGCGCCCTGGTGTACGCCTATCGCGACCGCCGTACGAAAAAACGGAACTTCCGCGCCCTGTGGATTACCCGTATCGGTATCGCCGCCCGGTCTCTGGGTCTTACCTACAACGCTTTTATCAGCGGTCTGGCTAAAGCCGATATCCGCATCAATCGCAAAATGCTCGCTAATATCGCCGTGCATGACGCGCTCGCGTTCAGCAAGCTTGTTGATATTGTTAAAGGCGCCTGATCGCCGTGCTTTGCTTCGCTTTATTTCTAAACAGCCGCATCAGGTGATGATGCGGCTGTTTATATCTCATACTGTCCGCGCTTATGATTTCCGACGCTCTTACCCATTTACACGCTCTCCTTGACCAGGCCCGCGACGCTATCAAGGCCGCCGGCTCCCTGGAAGAATTGCAGGAGATTGAAATCCAGTTTCTCGGCCGCAAAGGCGCCGTCGCGCGCCAGATGGAAGTAATGAAACGTCTGCCGAACGACCAAAAACCCGAGTTCGGCAAAGTCGCTAATCAAGTCAAACAGGCCATTACCGCCGAACTGGATCAATCGAAAGTCCGTCTCACCGCCCTTGCCGATGAGCTGGTACTCAAGCATGATGCCGTTGATGTCTCCTTGCCCGGACCACCACACTGGCATGGCAGCACGCATCCCCTTACCCAGACCCTGGAAGAGATAATCTCCACATTCCGCATGCTCGGATTCTCGGTCGAGGAAGGTCCGGAAATTGAAGACGAATGGAATAATTTCGATGCCCTGAATATTCCCGCCAGTCATCCCGCCCGCGACGCGCAGGATACGTTTTTTATCTCGGCTTCCGACCAGGTTGACGCTTCCGGCAACCGCATGATTCTGCGTACCCATACATCCCCGGTCCAGATTCGTGTCATGCAGCGTGAAAAGCCTCCCGTGCGTATCATTGCCCCCGGCCGCGTCTATCGCAATGAACGGATCGACGCTTCTCATTATACTATCTTCAACCAAGTCGAAGGATTGTACGTTGATACAGGTGTTGATTTCGCTCAATTGAAAGGCACCCTTTTGGCCTTTGCCCATTCATATTACGGTCCGGATGTCGACCTGCGCTTCCGGCCCGGCTATTTCCCTTTTACCGAACCGAGCGCCGAAGTCGATATCACCTGCACCGTCTGCAGCTGTAAAGGCTGCAGCGTCTGTAAACAAACCGGCTGGGTCGAAATCCTCGGCTCCGGCATGGTCCATCCTAATGTCTTTCGCGCTATCGGGTATGATCCGGATGCAGTAACGGGATTCGCGTTCGGTATGGGTGTCGAACGAATCGCCATGCTTAAATACGGCATTGATGATATCCGCCTGTTCTATGAGAATGACATCCGCTTTTTGCGGCAGTTTGCTTGAATTCAGCAAACCATCAACCATTAACCATCAACCATTAACCATCAACCATTAACCATCAACCATTAACCATTAACCATCAACC
>CAZCLS010000134.1:4499-8870 GCA_964499565.1 uncultured bacterium | reverse complement strand
GAACCCTGAACCCTTTATACTAAAACTGAACCCTGAGAGTTATGCCTAAACGGACTGACATCAAACGCATCCTGCTGATTGGCTCCGGCCCGATTGTTATCGGCCAGGCCTGTGAATTCGATTATTCCGGCACCCAGGCCTGCAAAGCTCTGGCGGAAGAAGGCTATGAGGTTGTCCTGATCAATTCCAATCCGGCCACAATTATGACCGACCCTGAATTTGCCCTGCGGACATATATTGAGCCGATTGACGCCAAAATGATCGAGAAAATCATCCGCATCGAAAAACCGGACGCCCTTCTGCCAACCGTTGGCGGACAGACTGCTCTGAATGTGGCGGTTGAATTAGCCGACCTGGGTATCCTCGAAAAATACGGGGTCGAGATGATCGGTGTCAATCCCGCTTCAATAAAAAAAGCTGAAGAACGCGACCTGTTCAAAACCGCGATGGAAAATATCGGGCTCGATCTGCCCCAATCCGGTTTCGCCCATACCCTGCGCGAAGCTGAAGTTGTTGCCGATACCATCGGCACGTTCCCGCTCATTATCCGCCCCAGCTTCACCCTGGGCGGTACCGGGGGCGGGATTGCCTACAATCGCGATGAATTTGAAGAAATCTGCCGCACCGGCCTGCAGGCCAGCATGAGCAAAGAAATTTTGATCGAAGAATCCCTGATCGGTTGGAAAGAATTTGAACTCGAAGTTATGCGCGACCTTAAGGATAATGTCGTCATTATCTGCTCTATTGAAAATATCGACCCGATGGGTGTTCATACCGGCGACTCCATCACCGTTGCTCCGGCCCAGACCCTTTCCGACCGGTGCTACCAGTATATGCGCGACGCAACCATCGCTGTTATGCAAGAGATCGGCGTGGAAACCGGCGGCTCGAACGTGCAGTGGGCTGTTAATCCTATCGACGGACGGATGGTCATTATCGAAATGAATCCGCGTGTGTCGCGCAGCTCTGCTTTAGCATCCAAGGCTACCGGCTTCCCTATCGCCAAGTTCGCCGCTAAACTTGCCGTCGGCTTTACCCTGGATGAAATTCATAATGACATCACCCGCAAAACACCGGCGTCTTTCGAACCGACTATAGACTATTGCGTTGTAAAATATCCGCGCTTCGCCTTCGAAAAATTCCCCGGCACTCCTGATGTGCTCACCACCCAGATGCGCAGCGTGGGAGAAACCATGGCCATCGGCCGCACGTTTAAAGAAGCTTTGCAGAAAGCTATGCGCTCTCTCGAAGCCGGTCGCAGCGGCCTGGGATGCGATGGCAAGGATCTCCTGCTGCCAACCGATACCGGCTGGGCCCTGCGCCGGCCCGGCAAACCGGTTATTACCAATACCAAGGATATTCTCGATATCGTCCGCAGCCGCCTGCGCCAGCCGAATTCTACCCGCCTGTTTACGGTGCGCTACGCCCTCCAGTTGGGTATTACTCCCGCCGAAATATATGAAATGACCGGGATCGACCCATGGTTTATCGATAATATTCAGCAAATTCTGGAAAAAGAAGTGGAACTTAAAGCCGCCGCTCCGGACTTTTCTCCCGAACTGCTGCGGCAGGCTAAACAATATGGCTTCTCGGATAAGCAGCTGGCCTGGATCGCCGGCACAACCGAACAGGCTATACGCCGTAACCGCGAAGCACTCGGTATTACCCCGGTCTATAAACTTGTCGATACCTGCGCCGCCGAGTTCGAGGCCTATACTCCCTATTATTACTCTACCTATGAAATCGGTGAAGATGAAACCCGGCCCTCGGATAAAAAGAAAATCATGATCCTGGGTGGCGGGCCCAACCGGATCGGCCAGGGCATCGAATTTGACTACTGCTGCGTTCACGCCTCCTTCGCGTTGAAGGAGGACGGCTATGAAACCATTATGGTCAATTCCAATCCCGAAACCGTCAGTACCGATTACGACACATCCGACAAACTTTATTTTGAACCGTTGACCCTTGAGGATGTTCTTACAATTTATGAACGCGAGAAGTGTGACGGTGTCATTGTCCAGTTCGGCGGTCAGACCCCGCTGAACCTGGCCTTGTCTCTGAAAGCCGCCGGCGTCAATATCATCGGCACCTCTCCCGAATCAATCGATATGGCCGAAGATCGTAAGATGTTTCAGCAAATGCTGCATAAACTCGGTCTGAAACAACCTCCCAATGATACCGCCGTTACCATCGATGACGCCTGCCGCACCGCCCGCACTATCGGCTATCCGGTCCTTGTCAGGCCCAGTTATGTGCTCGGTGGCCGGGCAATGCAGATCGTCTATGCCGAAGAAGAACTCGTTACCTATATGGAACAGGCGGTTCAGGTGTCTTCCGAACGGCCGGTGCTGATCGACAAATTCATCGAAGACGCCGTGGAAGTCGATGTAGACTGTATCTCAGACGGGAAAACGGTTGTGATCGGGGCAATTATGGAACATATCGAGCAGGCCGGTGTGCATTCGGGCGACTCGGCCTGTGTGCTGCCGCCACACACACTTACCGACCATGTTATCGATGAAATCCGCCAGGCAACCTATGCCATGGCGCGTGAATTGAACGTCTGCGGCCTGATGAATGTTCAGTATGCCATCCGCCAGAGCCAGGTGTATATCCTCGAAGTCAATCCGCGTGCCAGCCGCACCGTTCCCTTTGTCAGTAAATCTATCGGCGTTCCCCTGGCCAAACTGGCCGCGCGCGTTATGGCCGGCAAAACATTACAGGAACTCGGTTTCACCAAAGAAAAACAGATTTCGTATTTCTGTGTTAAGGAAGCCGTTTTGCCTTTTGCCCGGTTCCCGGGTACTGATATCGAACTCGGCCCCGAAATGCGATCGACAGGCGAAGTTATGGGCATTGATACCGACCTGGGCATCGCCTTTGCCAAAACCCAGTTCGGCGCCGGTATCAATCTGCCTTTCGATGGTAAAGTCTTCCTGAGCGTGAAAGACGCCGACAAGCGCTATACTATCTCCCTGGCCAAACGCCTGGTCGCTGTCGGACTTGATATCGTCAGCACCGAAGGCACTGCCCACGCCCTTCGCAACGGCGGGATTCTCGTTGAGCAGATTAATAAAATTGCCGAAGGACGTCCCAATATTCTCGACGCTATCATGAATGGTGAGATTAAACTGGTGCTGAATACCGTCTCGGGCCATAAGGCCCGTTCCGACGAAGTTACCATCCGTACGACCGCGGTTGCTCATGGCGTTCCATGTATCACGACTATTTCAGGGATCGAAGCCGTTATTCACGGCATGGAAGCCATTCGAGCCAAGGATGGCGTCAGAGCCCACGCGCTTCAGGATTATCACGCCGGTATTCTTTAATCACTACTTTTTATACGTTCATGGGAATTTCTATTCATTATAAAGGAAAGATCGCCGATAGTACCCGTATTGATGAGCTGTGTGATGAACTGGCCGATATTGCCCAAACGATGGGTTGGGAATGGGATACCATTAACAATGATGTAACTGTCCCTTCAACCGCCCGTATCGAAAACAACGGCAACGGCATCGAAATTAGCGGGCATCTGCCCTTAAAAGGCATTTTGCTCCATCTTCATCCGGATTGTGAATCTCTTACATTTTTATTCGAAAAACACGGGTGCCTGTGCGACATGCTTACAATGATCGGCGTCACGGAAGGCTATGCTCAACCGCAGAATTGCTCGTTGTGTGTTAAAACTCAGTTCGCCGGTCCCGACACACACATCATGATCGTCAAACTTCTGCGCTATATCAGCCGAAAATATATGCCGGATCTGAAGGTTACCGATGAAGGCGAATTCTGGGAAAAAAACGATGAAGCTCTCTTGTGCCGTAAATTTAATGCGATGAACGAAAAATTAGATTCAATTAAACGTGTGCTTGAAGCTTCTCCGCCTTTTACCTTAGATGATAATCCTGCTGCCGGACTTGAACAGCTCGAATCGTTGCTCATGAATATCGACACCGTCCCGGCTTTCGATGACAACGCCTTTGATCTGAAAACGATAGCTGGTGGATTCAGCGCTGATTGCCCCGACCACCTCCGCGACGAATTCATAGACAATATTATTGCCATGGACAACGCGCCCATATCTACCTTAACGACTGAGCTCGACTGCAAAGGCATCTCATTGCCTGAACCCGATTCGCTCAGCGATGAAGAATTGAGTTGTAAGCTTTGGGAAGTTATTTATGCCCTGGCAGCCATGCGGGTTTTTCTCAGCTTTACCAATCATCTCAACGACCGCGAATTATATACCCGTCTTGTTACTGTCTTTCTGCCCGAAGAAGCTGACATCGCTCCTGAAGGATCCGGCTTCAACACCTTTATAAGCGTCGTCGGCACAAGCAGTGAAGAGGATATACAGAACTACCTTAC
>CAZCLS010000134.1:0-4399 GCA_964499565.1 uncultured bacterium | reverse complement strand
TCACCACTGGTAGGGCAGACCGTCTCGGCTGCCCATGCCTGTCCACACCAGCCGGCGCTGTATGCATGAATCATATGGCCGGCTGGAAGCTCTGCCCTACGCTGCTCGTTCAGGAATGCAGGAAATTGCGGATGCCGGTGAAGATTATCTGGGCCGCTATCGCAGCCAGCATCAGACCGGTCAGCTTGGTCATGGTAACGATTCCTTTCTTCCCGACAACGTGCTCGATCTGTACCGACAAGAGCAGTACTACCCCGAGGCAGAGTTGGGCGGTAATGAGGGCGGCCAAGCCAATAAGCTTTTCCCCGGTTTCAATCAGCTGGGCACTCTGGACAAAGATCAGACCGATCGTGGCCGGACCGATAATGATGGGAATAGTAAGCGGAACCATGATGAAATCGCCGTCTTCCTCATCAGGCTGAATCATGCGGGTACCGTGAACCAGGGCTATCGCGGTAAGAAACAGCAGAACTCCCGCGCCGATACGGAACGAATCGAGTGTTATGCCGAAAACCTGGAATACGTACTTCCCAAAGAAAAACAGGATGACTCCCACCAGGATCATGTTGCCGGTCACTTTCAGCGCGGTAATGTTCCGGTTGTACCCGTTCATGCTCTTGGTGAGAGACAGAAATACCGACATGATAAAGAACGGCGTCAGGATAAAAAAGAACTTCAGCCAGATAGTAAAAAACAACGTAAAATATTCCTGCATTACATTCCTTCCCCGGTCAGCACAGTCCAGACGGTTTTGAAAAGCACTTGGATGTCAAGGCCGATGCTCCAGGTGTCTATATAGGTTAGATCGTACGTCACCCACTGTTCATTTGGTATGCGGTTGCGCCCGCTTACCTGCCATAGTCCGGTTATGCCCGGCTTCATCGAAAGCCGCCGCCGTTCCCATAACTGAAATCGAGACAATTCCTCCGGCAACGCCGGCCGCGGGCCCACCAGGCTCATATCTCCTTTGGCTACATTCCATAACTGCAGCAGTTCATCCAAACTGAACCGGCGCAGGAAGCGGCCCAATGGTGTTACACGCGGATCGTTTTTAATTTTGAACGCCCAGCCTTTCATTTCGTTGTCATTCGTCAATTCCGCTTTCATCTGGTCCGCGTCCCGGACCATGGAACGAAATTTATACAGAGTAAAGGGCTTGCCATTCAATCCGCAGCGCTTCTGCCTGATTATTACCGGACCGGGTGACGACCATTTTATCAGCAGCGCGATCAGCAGCAGCAGCGGTGAAAGAATCAGCAGCAACAGCAGAGATACCAAACGGTCAAAAAAGAATTTAACGGTCAACGCTCCGAAATTCTGAGTGGTTGGATTCAATGTCAGTACCGGCATGCCGTCAATCTGCTCGATTGATATCTTGCAAATTTCAGGATGATACAAATCTACCAGAACCCGTGTTTTCAATCCCAGTTTCTCACATACAGCGGCTAACCCGGCTAAGCGGTCGTACGAGTGCGGAGCAACGGCAAACACCACCTCGTCAACCAAAATACTCTTCAACTCTTCAGCCAGCGAATCCGGGGTAAGGATATCAACATCACAACGTCGCACAATCCGCAGACCCCATTCTTTATAGCGGTTGATTAAAACCTCTGCTTCCGCCTGATAGGTTCCCTGGCTGACAACCAGGATGTTGTGCTGATACTCGGGACGGGTATGCAGCCGTAAAAACAGCGCTTTCATCAGCACTTCCTTGCCCATCAGGAACAGCGTGGCGCATACCCCTGTGCCCACGACAACAATACGGGCAATAAACTGCAGCTTGAAAACGAAGATAAACAGGACCAGGAAAATGGTGCTGAAGAGCGAAGCTTTAAATATAGTCCAGCGCCGCGCACCCGTGCGTTGCAGATCATACAGGTCGTAATAGCCCAGCCGATTTAATGCCAGCGGCCACAGAACGGCACAGGTCGGGAATAACCAGGCGTATTCGTTGAACAGATGACTTTCTTCATAAGGAATTATTTCGGGAATCCAGGCCGGAAACAGGTGCGGATACATAGCGTATAAAATGGACAGGGAGCCGCGCAAGTAATACGCCGCGCACAAAGCCGCTATCGACAGCAGCATGTCGATGACCAGGTTGACGCGCAGAAAAATATATTGCCGTTCGCGAATCATTATACCGCGTTCTCAGACAACCGTCTCACCACTTCAGTTACTGTAACCCCTTCATCCCATTTGCCATTTTCAAACAGGCTGATCTTTCCCGTCTCTTCACTGATGCAGATTACCAGCGCGTCCGTCTCCTCGCTCAATCCTAAAGCGGCCCGGTGGCGCGTGCCCATGATGTGCGAAAGCGGACTAGACGAAAGCGGAAATATACAGGCCGCCGCCAGTATCCGGCCGTTCTCGATTATTACCCCGCCGTCATGCAACGGCGCTTTGGGATAAAATATATTCATCAGTGTCGGCGACGCTACCTCACTATCCAGCATTACCCCGGATTGAGCGTATCCCCGCAGTCCTACCGTGCGCTCGATCGCTATCAATGCCCCGATCTGCTTGTTGGCAAGCGACCGTACCGCTTCGCGGATCGGCTCTACTAAAGAAGCGGTGCCAAACACATTGTGCAGAAATGACTGTTTGCCGATTACCGTTAATGCCCGGCGCATTTCCGGCGCGAACAAAATGACCAGTGTGATTAATACATACGGCCCGAGCTTGGTGTAGATTAATTTGATCGTCTCAAAATTGAAGGCCCAGGCCGCGACAAATAAAAGCGTCAGGTAAAAGGCGCCCCGCAGAAATGCTAATACCCGCGTCCCGCGTATGAACAGGATCGTGTAATAAATCAGCGTCGCCAGTATCAGTACTTCAATCCAGTTCTCGGGATACAGTAACCGTCCCAGCAAATATCTCGTTTCCGTTAATACATTCACCACTGTCTCATTTCCCTGATTTTTTATAAACCTATGCGATTATAACATTTTCATGCCTAGTTTTCCACCTTTTTACAACCTGAAATCCGCGACGGATGACGTTGTTATGCGATCAACGCTGTATTTTCAGACTTTCGTCCACCAGCATTAATCTTTACATCAATGCATACAACCCGCCACCGCGATTTCCGGTTTGCAATATATCGCCCAAGAATAATAGTTAATTTTAATCCCAACAAAGTGACAATTCGGTGCCAGGTGCTGATAGTTCACTTTATAAGTTGTTTGTTTATAGCATTTTATCAAAAACAAAGTGACAAATCAGTGCCTGACACCGAATTGTCAGTTTTCTGGTTGCGGGCGGTTGCGGGACGAAAATGAGCGGTGTATGGTGTTTTTATGGCGCGGTTTTCCGATGGATTGACTTCCAGGCAGGGCTTTGTTACAATCCAGTTGGTATATATGCGCGCGGTGCGCAGCAGCAGCCGGCTTCAGTTTCCGGCTGACTGCTTTTCACATAATCTGACTGGTTATACGCATGATTGTCTCCATTAACGGGACTGAACGTGAGATTGCCGACGGCCTGACACTGCTTGAATTGATCAGTTCTCTGCAGCTCCCGGCTTCGACCATCGTCGCCGAAGTATGCGGGTCTATTATTCCATCCGACCGCTTCGCCGATACGGTGCTCAACCCCCATGACCGGATCGAACTTGTCCGGTTTGTCGGGGGCGGCTGATGCCGGCTCATGGTCATGTGCGCCTTATTCTTAATTGAACAATGAGTGACTCTGCTTTAGCTATGAATACTTCTTTACAGATAGCCGGAAAAACCTTCACCTCGCGCCTCTTGCTCGGTACCGGGAAATTTGCCTCGGTTGAACATATGCGGCAGGCAATCCTGTCATCGGGAACCGAAATCGTTACGGTCGCATTGCGCCGGGTTGACTTGAACAATCCACAGGATGACATGCTGGCCGTTATTGACCGCAAACGCTATACCCTCCTGCCTAACACGTCCGGAGCGCGCACTGCTGCTGAAGCCGTCCGGTTAGCCACCTTAGCCCGCGCCGCCGGCTGCGGTAACTGGGTTAAACTGGAAGTTACTCCCGACCCCCGTTATTTGCTCCCCGACCCGATCGAAACACTTAAAGCGGCCGAAATACTGGTAAAAGACGGCTTTGTAGTCCTGCCTTATATCAATGCCGACCCCGTTCTGGCCAAAAAACTGGAGGAAGCCGGCACCGCGACCGTCATGCCACTCGGCGCGCCGATCGGCTCCAACCGCGGCTTGCGCACCAGGGATGCCATAGCTATTATTATTGAAAATGCCGGTATTCCCGTAGTTGTCGATGCTGGTCTCGGCGCTCCTTCACACGCAGCCGAAGCGATGGAACTGGGAGCTGACGCGGTCCTGATTAATACCGCCATAGCGGTTGCCAATGACCCCTTGAAAATGGCCGAAGCATTTAAATTAGCTGTTATTGCCGGCCGCCAGGC
>CAZCLS010000133.1:0-8879 GCA_964499565.1 uncultured bacterium | reverse complement strand
CCACCCTACTTTGATAACTTTCCCCATATCATTGCCACGAACGAAGATGAAATCGCCTGGTATTGCTGGACACCCGAAAACGAGGAAGCGCTTACGCCTTACGGTAATTATTATGTTCCCACCTGGGACTTCGGCAACATCGCGCCCGGAGCAAGCGCCTCCCGCGTGCTCAGCTTCAGTGTTATCCCCCCGGGCCTCGACCTTGGTGATTTCCGGCGCACTGCCCTGGAAATGTCTTTTAATGACGGCTCTGATATTCTTATGAACCGTACTACCTCATTGAAAATAAGTACCTGGCTCGATACGCTTTTTATTGATATGGGCACACCCTATCCCGAAGAACCGCTGCGCGGCAGCGATTGTTCCGTCTTTCATAACATCCCCGAACCAGCTGCCGTTATCATCCTGTTTCCGTTGCTGTTCATCGTGCGGAAACTATATACATAACGTATCTCAACCCTGATTAATTATGAACAAATGTGCTATTTCCACTATCGCTATTGGCTTTTTGTGTGTATTTTTTTCCAGCGCCGCTTTTGCCGCGCCCTCTCTGCCGGTAAATAAGCCTCCCGTCGTTCCCCTGCCAAGCTGGACCGGTCCGCCCAATGACCCGCACGCCATAGAAGGTCAATGGTTTTATGAGTACGCTTCCGGCATCAACTCGCGCCGCACGCACGAATTTCATGATAACTTTAATCCCTTTTTCGGCGGCGGATTTGCATCCTATAAGGCCGTATTCGGCCGCGTTGCCAACCTGCAATATGATCCTATCCCGCCCAACAACCTTCTCGGGTTTGATATCATCGCTACCATATCAAATGATGTGCCCGCCCTTTCTCCCTGGTTCCCCGGCACAAACAATCATTCAGAGTCATCCGTCACGCTCGATCAGCATGCCAACACATTGTATGGCGCCAGGCTTGCCATTGAATTTGCGATCAGTGACCTAACGAACATTCCACCGGTCTGGCTCGCTCCACAATTCGACCTGCAACCGTATATTATCGCTCTCAACGAAGATCTGCTTGCCTGGTATTGCTGGACGCCGGATAACGAAGAAAATCTGACTCCCTTCGGAAATTATTATATTCCGGCCTGGGAATTCGGTGATATTCCGCCCGGAGCGGGAGTTACCAGAACGCTGCATTTTACTATCAGTCTGCCCGGTATGGATGGCGCTGATTTCCGCCGGGGTTCCTTGGAATTATCGGAGAACTCTTTTATCGATGTGCTGTTCAACCGCTCAACGTCTCTTAAAATAAGCCATTGGCTTGCCGTTATTCCGATTGAAACCGGTGAAATGTATCCCGAATTTCCAACCCATAGCAGCAATTGTTCGGTCTTTCATAACATCCCCGAACCGGCTTTTATCCTGTTCCTGCCAATCCTGCTGACGGTCATGCCTTACATTCGAAAACGGAACATATTGTAACGTCCAGCTATCTGAAAAATGTAAAAAACCCGGCGGTATCATATGAAACCGCCGGGTTTTTTAATTCAGTATTACTTGACATACAGTAGCAGAAACACCATCACAAACAACGCGATTGTTTCTACGATACCGATAATGATAATGTTGTTGGCAAAGCCTTTGCCCGTCTCGGCAAAAGCGTCACAGGCCGCCGCGGCTGCCTTGCCCTGATACAATGCCGACATCCCAATCGCCAAGCCGCCGATTAGTCCGGCCCCTAAGCGCGCCATGAAATTCTCCGGCGTGGAAACCGTGCCAACCAGCTGCAGCATGACGATAAACCCATACAGCGTCTGTGTCATGGGCGCGCCCGCAAATACCATCAGCGTCATCGGCGCCGGTTTATTCTGCATGTAGCATTTTTTCCAGGCGCCGATTGCGCCCATACCGGCTATGCCACAGCCTATGCCCGAACCGATCGCGGCAAAGGCCATCACCACAACCGCGCCAAAATCTCCCCAATGTAGAGCTAGTGATTCCATGAGTTATGTCTCCTTGCGTTAGTATGCATACAGTTATCTATTAGTGCTTATAATTCCGTTTGAACGGATTATATTTAAATCCCGACCACTCCATGCCAAGATGACCTGAAAATTCCAGCACGTTCAAGCGCAGCCCATGCACTAACACCGCCAGCAGCGACATAGCCATGTTGAGTGAGTGACCAAGCACCAATATCAGGCAGGCCATGAAACCCGCCAGGATCGAATTCATCCCCAGGTCGAACGCCATGTTATTAAATGCTTCCGCCAGTTTCATTGCCGAAAATCCTACCGCGAACAGACGCATATAGGAAATAATATCCGAAAAGCAGCTGATCAGTGAGTTGGGCAGCTGTATCAGTATCTGTGTATCCTGCAGTATGCCCGAGAATAACAATATCAGTGCCAGACCCGCACCCGAAAAATAGATCATCGGCACCGGATATGTTTCTTTCAAAAGCAGCATCCGTACCAGGAAATACGCTCCCCATACTACTAACGTCCAGCCCACTTGAGACAGCGCTTTCCAGGAATTGATCATTTGGACCGCGTTCCATATATGCGCGAACGACAAATGAATCACCGCGATCGTAAAGCAGAATTTGAGCATAGTAGTCATATCGGCAGAATTCAAGACCATGAACTTATGCATAAACGCCGTCTCCGGCAGCGTTATGCCGAAATAAGTGCCGGTCAGTATGCCATAGATTATCGTCATTACGTTCAGCACATATATCAAGTACAGCGGCTTTTTCGGTATCGAAGCGCCTTTCCAGATTTGCACGCCGATCGTCAAAAGCAGAAAAACCGCCCCGTATCCCGCGTCGCCGATCAATATCGCGTAAAACAGCGAAAAGGCCAGGTAAAATACCCCGCTGATATCACGCTCGCGATAGCCCGGAAACGTGTCAATAAAATCGAACATCGCTTCTATAGGCCGTAGCCAGCGCGGATTGCGCAGCAGCGTCGGTACCGTGTCGCCCGGGACCGGGTCCTCAACAAGCACTCCCCAGCCGTGTGCGCGGGCAGCTTCATTGATGGCATCAATCGCATCGAACGGCGCGAAACCCTGCAGATACACTAACGGTCCCGTTTCCACCGACTGGTCATACGCATCGGCATGGGCCAACTCGTCTTCCAGTTTGATCTGATATTTTTCCAGAACCAGGCGCGACCCGGTCAGTTCCCGCAGCCGGGCCGTACAATCATTAATCCGTTTTTCATGCTCAACTGCCGTCTGCCGGATCGTTTCGGGCGATTCATCCGGCACATGAAATTCCGGTAAATCCAACTCAATCGGTTTGCGACTGACTAACGCGAACGCGACCCGGTGCTTATCACGGTAAATCTCATGGATAGCACTCCCCTCCGGCGCTTCGGGCAGTTCCAACGGAGCGCATGAATACAGTGAGACCTGCACACCCTTTTTACCGAGCGCGCCGATCTGTTCCGGATTGAAATCTCCCCATACCGCCAGCTCTTCACTTTGTTTCAGAAGCGCCGACCGCCGTTCACGCGAGCGGGCCCGCTTTTCATTCAGATCAAGAATTTCACGAACCGTCTGAACCGGGTCGTCACTTGTTTCGGCTTCTTTCTTTTTAGGGGATCCGCTCTCGTGCAGAATCTGGAGCGCGGTCTGAACCGATCGGATTTGTTCCCGTACGGTATCAGCGCTGGCATGAGCGGGACGCTCCACGGGCTGAATATGCAGCAGCCCCAAGCTCTGCAGCTCATGCAGTGCATCGTCCTGGTATGACGTCAGGGCGATAATGGTTACTTTTTTCATCGCTACTATCATACCTTAGAATCTGTCTGTGCCATGCTGATCTTGTTCTTGGCTATCTTTCCCCTGGCAACCGCGTTAGCCTGCTGGTCACCCAGGAAAATTTGGATCTTGCGAATGTTATTCTTGCATTCCGGTATTTTTATTTTCTCGAACAAATTTATGCGCTGGATCGTTACGCGCAGTTCCCGGCTGATTTTCTCTTTTTGGATCGCGAGTATTTCCCGCTCCGCTTTCAGCGATCCTAACCGTTTGATTACCTCTACGCCGAAGTCCAGCCAGGCCGGCGTTTCATACAGGTCATATTCAGCCGTCTCAAACTCCGCCTGCTCAAATATCGGGATTGATACTCCCGCGATATTGCCTTCGCTCGTAACGATATTTTTCAGCTTCACGACGCCATCCAGATTGACTGGTTCTGAAAAGAGTTTGACCCAGGGTTGAACCGCGTCGTGCTCGTGCTGTTCTTTTTGAGCGCACTGGTCGAAGGCATGCTCTATATGCTGGATTTCAAGGATCAGCTGCTCTTTTTTCAGCTCTAGCGTCGGCAGAAAACGTTGAAACCGTTTCAGGGCGTCACGCTGCTGCTTGAGTGCTGTCTTTGATAATTTAAGCTTCGCCATGTTATTTCTTTGCTTCGCAAACAAATAAATGTTTGGATTTATTCCTTTTCAGCTTCCGGTTCCTTCGCTGGTTGCTCCACCGTGTCAGGTTTTGCTTTCTCTACAGCAGGTGCTTCCTCTGCGTCAGGTGCTGCTTCCTTTTTTTCAGGTTCGGTTTTGGCAGTTTTCCCGTTCGGCCAGAACTTTTCTACCAGGCTCGATTTTATGCCGACTTCGGTCGGTTCAAAACAGGCCGCCAGTATTTCCCAGCACCGGTCCAGCGCTTTTTCCAGAGGAATGTTTACACGCAGGTCCATTAACCCTTTTTCAAACAATTCCCCGTACTTCAGCAGCTTTTTGTCCCAGGCGCTCATCTGAAATCCCATCGACTGTTTCTCCTGCGTCTCGCGGCACTGGGCATACAACTGGATCATGGTATTCATGATCGTGCGGTGGTCTTCGCGGGTTTTATCATTAACCTGCTGCTTCAGACGGCTGAGCGAACCGAACGGTTCTATGCGTCCGTTGCGCAGGTAAAACTGGCCTTCCGTGATATACCCGGTGTTGTCCGGTACCGGATGGGTAACATCATCACCCGGCATGGTTGTCACCGCTAAAATGGTAATCGAACCCGCTCCCTCGAAATCCACCGCTTTTTCATAGCGCGCCGCCAGCTGGCTGTACAGGTCGCCCGGATACCCGCGGTTTGACGGCACCTGTTCCATCGTAATCGCGATTTCCTTCAAAGCGTCCGCGAAGTTTGTCATGTCGGTCAGCAATACCAGTACCCGTTTGCCGTCCAGGGCAAACTTTTCTGCCACCGCCAGACACAAATCCGGCACTAACAGACACTCCACCGTCGGGTCGGCCGCCGTATGCACGAACATCACTGCCCGTACCAGCGCGCCCTGCTCTTCGAAGGTGTCTCTGAAATACAGGTAGTCGTCATGCTTCAAGCCCATGCCGCCGAATACGATTACGTCCACTTCGGCCTGCATGGCAATTCTCGCCAGCAGTTCGTTGTATGGTTCGCCCGCAACGGAAAAGATAGGCAGCTTCTGGGATTCGACCAAGGTGTTAAACACATCGATCATCGGAATCCCGGTCCGCACCATGTGTGACGGAACGATACGTTTGGCCGGATTGACCGACGGGCCCGCTAATTCTACCCAGTCGCCTTTAATTTGGGGGCCTTTATCGCGCGGTTCGCTCGTACCGGTAAATATCCGTCCTAATAAATCTTCGCTGAATGACACCCGCATGGTGTGTCCCAGGAAACGGACTTCATCATTCGTAGCAATTCCGCGCGACCCGGCAAACACCTGCAATGCCACCCGGTCGTGCGATATCCGGATGACCTGGGCCAGCGAAGTGCCATGGGCCGACTTGACCTCAGCCAGTTCGTTATACCCGACATCCCGGGCCGATACCGTGATGACATTTCCTGCAATCTGAAGTACTCGTGTATGAATTTTACGCATTGTCTGTTCCGTTTACTATTACCGTTTTTGTGCTTGCGCCACTTTTTCTTCGATCTTCTTTTCCGCCGCGGCGAATTCTGCCGATTCCCATTCCATCGGATTCCAGTTCTTGAATGCCTGCGTCAGCTCCAGAAAAAATGTGCGCGCCAAGTCCTTGTCGCTGAAATTGAATTCTGCCGCGAGTATGTCTGATACGCGCTGAAACACATACTGCTGCCGTTCCAGCGAGCAAGCCGCGTCAACCGGGTCGTACGCGTCCTGCTGTAAATACACCGCATCCAGAAATTCAGATTTCAGGTATATGATAAAATCCTCCAGGGCCGTGCCCTCTTCTCCAACCACTTTCATCATCTGGTCAACTTCATTGCCTTTGCTCAGCAGCTCCCGCGCCAGCTCAACCTGTTCTTCGTTCACATGCTTGGGATATTTGCTCCAGCTTTCCAACGGGTTTATCGCCGGATACCGCCTGGCATCCGACCGCTCGCGCGATAATCCATGAAAGGCTCCGACTACTTTCAACGTCGCCTGTGTCACCGGTTCTTCAAAATTGCCGCCCGCCGGGCTTACCGTTCCGCCTATTGTAACCGAGCCTTTCGTTCCGTCCCGTAGAATCACATTGCCGGAACGTTCGTAAAAACTGGCTATGATCGATTCCAGGTAAGCCGGGAACGCTTCCTCTCCCGGAATCTCTTCCAGACGCCCCGACATTTCACGTAATGCCTGCGCCCAGCGTGACGTCGAGTCCGCCAGCAGCAGGACATTCAATCCCATCTCGCGGTAATATTCCGCTAACGTTACCGCCGTGTATACCGATGCTTCACGCGCCGCGACCGGCATCGAGCTGGTATTGCATATAATGATAGTCCGCTCCATCAGCGATTTGCCGGTGCGCGGGTCATCCAGTTTCGGAAATTCGCGGATCGTTTCTACTACCTCACCCGCGCGCTCACCGCAGGCGGCGATGATGACGATATCGACATCAGCATACCGGCTGGTTATCTGCTGCAAAACCGTCTTGCCCGCGCCGAACGGGCCCGGGATGCAATACGTGCCGCCCCGTGCCACGGGAAAAAAGGTGTCGATAATCCGCACCTTGGTCGTCATCGGTTCAGTTGGCCGCAGCTGTTCGTTGTAGGCCCGTATGGCAATTTTCACCGGCCAGTTCTGTACCATGCTTACCTGGCGTTCATCCCCGTCGGGCGAGCTTAGTACCGCGATGGTATCGGCAATGCTATACGTGCCTTTTTCCTTGATCTCTTTTACGGTCCACATGCCTTTAAGGCCAAAGGGGACCATGATTTTATGCTCGAATATTCCTTCCGGCACCCAGCCCAGGTAACTGCCGGACAGTACTTCATCGCCGACCTGTGCCGTTGGTGTGAATTCCCAGGTCTGCTCATCTGACAGGGCTTTAATGTACGTACCACGCTGAAGAAAAAACCCGTACTTCTCCGCCAGTTCCGGCAGAGGATTCTGCAGACCGTCAAATACCTTGCCCAGCAAACCCGGTCCTAATTCCACCGACAGCAGTTCGCCCGTAAACTCGATCATGTCCCCGGCCCGCAGGTCGCGGGTATCTTCAAACACCTGCAAGTCAGCCTGGTCACCGCGGACACGAATCACTTCGGATTTCAACCGCTTGTCCCCTAATACGGCGTAGGCAACTTCATTTTGAATAACACTGGTGTTAAACTGAACCGTGATCATGTTGCCGTTAACGGCGACGATTCGACCAATTTTTTCGGCCATTGTATCTAGCTCCTCTCGTTGAGTATCAAAACGCTTGTTTCCGCAGGTTTGCTTTCTACGCTTTTGCCTGCTTTTTATCAGTCTCTTTCTCGTGCAATACTATGCTGCGGTCCAGGGTTGCCATGCCTTCCTTCTCATTCATGGCCGTCCAGCGCTCCAGTATCCCCAGTTTCTGGAAATAACTGAATACCGCGTAAAAATCAAATATATGTGTCGCCGAAAGCTCATCCAGGTACGCCCAGCGTGCCTCATCCAGCCCCCGTTCAAGCTTTAACGGATCTTCCCCTTTTACCAGGTCTTGTACCGCCGCGCGAGTATACCCGTCGACGATCGCCGTGCTCCGCTGATACTGACCGGCATCTTTATTCTGCCGTTGGGCCCTGGCTGCCGCGATCGCGTTGCGGAATCCTTCATCCCACTCCCGCCAGGCCGCCCCGGCCGGATGCAAAGCGATTTCGTCTCCTCCCTCATACGCCGCTCGCAGCACCAGCAAGTCCGTTTCACTGATCCAGGGCGCGCTGTTTTCTATAAATTCTTCCCTGCTCCAGGGCGCCGCTCGATCAAAAGCGAGGGCCGGCAGCGTTGCGACAAAATAATAATATGATTGTTCTCCTGGCATAATATATCCGGATATTTTTCTGGTATCACTTTACGATCAGTCTTTGGCCGGTTTTTCTTCAGCCGGTTTCTTTTCGCCGGCTTGCAGGATTCCAGCTATGGCCGGATTAACAAGTTCACTCAGCATATCAACTAACGCTTCATCCGAAAAATCATATTGCAGATCTTTGTTCGCCATGCAAATCCGAAATCCGGCCTTTATGTTCTTCATCGGATGCAACTCGGCTCCCTGTTTTACGGCCTCATGAAACCGGTGCAGAAAAAAGTCGATCAGTTTATGATAATTTTCTTCGCCGACATACACCCGCAATTCTTCCGAGCTGGTATTCTCCTGCCGGGCCTGCGTGGCCAGTTTTATCATGTTTTCCTGAATCACGTCAATACTGATGATTTCGGGCATCTCCCGCCGGAAAATAGCTTTAAACTGTCGGTTGATCTCCTCACGCAGGTAAATCAACAGGTCGCGCGCGGCAAATTCAAGCGTCTTTTTCCCGTTTTCCACAAACTGTTCATTCTTTTGCTTTGCTTCCGCTACTAACCGCTCGGCCTGCTTGCGAGCGTCTGCCAGAATCTGGTCCGCCTTTCCCTGTGTTTCAGTCAGAATGGCTTGCGCTTCTTCCTCGGCTTTGGTCACATGCTCATCCTGAATTTTCTTCAGCAGGCTATCTAATTGCTCAGCCATGGGTTTCTCCT
>CAZCLS010000132.1:3464-8961 GCA_964499565.1 uncultured bacterium | reverse complement strand
CTGCCAGTCGTTTCATCAGTTTTCTCCTGCATATGGTTAATTCCAATCACAAAAAAATGAATGATGCGATTTTTCTCTCTCTATGAGCTATTATGTGAAAAAGTGGCGCAAATGTCAACTCTACCTCCGCGCCCCAAATCCGAGGAGGACTGATATATAATTAAGGTGGCGATCAGGCATGAAGGAAAATCAACATCCAATCAGTAAACGCAAAAAGCCGGTCTTTATTTCTGCTTGTATTTCCCTTTCTTATCCAACCTGATCAAATTTTCCCTGATATACCCGTCCATGATCATGATCAGGATCGTTTCCTCATTCGGTCCGCCAATTAAGGCCTGATAGTCAATGCCTGTTTTCTTGCGGGTTTTGATTTTAATTTTAAGCACACTATTTTTGGCCCTGTATTTCAGATAGATGCGCTGACCGTCCTGCTCTTGCGTGAAAATCGCTCCCTTGATCGGAATCGGTTCCAGTTTATAGTCAAGCTGTTCGGCTTTGCCCGGTTTCAGTTTCCAACTGGCAGCCGAATCAGCGTACTGCCAGAAATCGCCGGGTTGGAGCGAACGACCGGCCTGCAGGAACAGGTTGTGTTGATGGGCTTTGGTGAACAACTCATCCTGCCAGGGCGAATCATCAAGGTTGTAGACTAACGTAACTGAGCGGGGTCTTATTTTGCACAACAGCAGCGTGCCCGCTTCAGCATGGTCGAATTCATACGCGCCGATATCAACAATATCGTTGATAATTCTCGGTTTGCCGGATTGATCCGTGGCAGCACTCATCCAGGGCATATTCATACCCACATCCCGGCAGGGTGAATTGACATGAAGCTGGAAAGGAGGGTTCCCGAGCGCCAACATGGGCGGATTGGTTATGTTACCGCCACCATCGACCGCTGCCGACAATGCCGGATATACGCAGCAGTTTTCATACAGTATGCCGGTGCCGATGTTGGCATAATTGGTTACGCGGTTGTCATACAAAATGCAGTTCCGCACCAGACCGCCTTCAAAACAGGTAATGCCGCTGTTGGCGATTCCCAGGTTAGTTACAACCGTGCAATTCTCCAGCGTGCCGCCGCGGTGACAGCGTACCGAACCGCCTTCATTGGCAAAGTTATGGTACACTAAGCAGTTGCGCGCGACACCACCGTTGTGCAGCCAGATCGCCGCGGCTTCGATTGCTTCGTTGCGCGTGAAAATACTATTCAGCACCATACCGCTGTTCTTGACATGCACGCCGCCGCCATCAGGAGCGTAATTCTCGACAAACAGACAGTTGTCGACCGTTCCGCCGTTGTCCAGCAGCACACCCCCGCCTTCCTGCTGATGATAGCCGTTGGATATCGTAAAGCCGCTCAATATGCCATCTGTCATGTACACACAGCGGTGACTAACGTCGCGGGTCGGTGTCAGTATCGCCCGGCCGGGTCCGTTCACCGTTTTGAAAATGATATCCTTCGTAATGGTGATCGTCGCGGGAATCCGATAAACGCCGTCGGCCGCCAGAGTCAGCGTGCCTACCGTTACGGCATCGATCGCGTCTTGTATGTTCGTCGCGGCATTGGCCCAGGTAAGGTATGGCCAGATGTGCCGGCCATGCATCGAAACGACATAATTTGTTGAGCCCTCGGGATAGTCTCGCGTAAGTACAATACTATCGCTGGCCACCGCGCCAAAGAGGTTCGTACCGTAAACCGTGGCAGAAACCATGGCTCTGTATCCTTCCAATTCTACCGGAGGCGACAGCCAGCTGTCATGGCCCGCGAACGCCGCTTCGCGGCCGTCCTGCGAAATTATCAACCACATCCCTCCTACGACATTCGGATTGTTGGTTCCCGCGAAACTGAAGGCATTCAGCGAGTGCGGCACATGCACTGCCTCGTTTGTAATAACGACCCGCGGCACGCCCGTGCCGCGTTGGCCGCGCACTATTCTGACGCTGTCCGTCGCGCCGGCGCCAAACAGGTTTGTCCCGCTGACGATAAATTGATTCGTTCCTACCCGCAACGGCAGAACCGCGAATCTCCAGCTCGCCTGAGCACCGCCGGTTAGCATGCGACCGTCGGCCATGTTCACTACGCGCATATCGCCAACCACATTCACATTATTGGTTCCGCCGATCGTATAGTGTGTAACATCATAGGTTACCCAGACCGGCGTGCTGGTTACATTGATGAACGGAGTTCCCGTGCCGGCAATGCCCCTGGTTATCTCCTTACTGTCAACAGCAGTGTCGCCATACAGGTTTGTTCCCGAGATCTCTATACTGTTCAATCCCACCTTAAGCGGTATGTGCGGAGTTTGCCAGACATTCACGGCAGACAGGGTCATACTCACGCCGTTGGCGTTGTTGACAATCTGCATGTCGCCAACAACATTGTCGTTATTAATTCCGCCCAGCTTAATTGACGTAACATCATAGGTAACGTACGATTCAGTCGAGGTACAGGTAATCTCCGGCACTCCTGTGCCCGCAATTCCCCGTTCTATTCTGTGAATACTATTAGTCACGACGCCAAATAAATTACTGCCGGTCACGTAAAGCGTGTTTATCCCGGTGTTCAGCGCTACCGGCGGCGACGACCAGGACGGATCGGCGGGGAAGCTGACGGTATTCCCGTTGGCTGCATTCATTACGCGCATGTGTCCGATAACATTCATGTTGTTGGTACCGCTTATCCCCATCGCAGTTGTGTCATACGTAACAAACGCCACAGCACTGGTCGCGTCTACAAACGGCATACCGGTTCCCGGCACTCCGCGTACGATGGTTACCGCGGCGCTCATAGCCTGACCCAGAACATTCGTTCCTCTCACGGTAATGGCATTAGCTCCTACACTCAACGCGACCGGAGGAGTCGTCCAATTGTCACGCGCGTTGAATTCGGCCTGGAATCCGTTAGCCGGATTTGTTACCCGCATCGTGCCGACGACATCATGATTCCTGGTTCCCGCGACCGTGTAGCTGACGATATCAAACGTTGTGGTGGCCGGATGGGATGTGATCGTCACGAGCGGCGCGCCGACATATATCAGATCGATTCTGGTCGCGCCGGCTGAGAGATAATTAAAGTTACTGACCGCCCCGCGAAATTCAAACGTATGCTGATTGTTTTGTTGATCGACATACCCCGCGACAGAATCGCTCCAGGCCTGGCCGTTCAACACCTGTTGTATGGCATTGGTATGCCAACCCCGGAACATATCTTTTTCTACTACCCACTGCCCGCTCTGCTTTGTTCCGCTGACCGCAACCGTCACCATTCCGGTAACTGTTACATAATAAGGCGCCCGCTGACCGCTGGCGGTCGGTATCGGTACGCTGATCACCGGAGCGCTTGCCTGGCTTGTCCGGGTCTGCTCATAGCATCCCATATTGACGGTTGTATCCTGAATACGCGGTTCTCCATCCAGGTCCGTCTCTCCCGCCATCCAGGGCAGATTCACACCCGCGTTGACACAAGCTGAATTCAGCGACAGATGAAAGTCAAGCTGGTCGCTGCTCAGAAAATCCGGATAGTTTGTAATGTTGCCCGCGCCGTTCGCCATGCCGCTGATTGCGGGATAGGTACAGCAATATTCAAACAGAACATTGCCGCCATTGTTGCCGTAATTGGTTACGCCACCGAATCCCGTCATATTGCCGTATACAATTGTATTTACCAGGTAGCCGCCGTTATTACAATAAACACCGCCCGCGCTGGATACAGCCGTGTTACTTGCGATCGTGCAGCTGTATATTTCGCCGCCCGCCTCGCAGAATATTCCGCCGGCGTAATCGGCTTCATTCGCGCTGATTTCACTGTTCTCCACGGTGCCGTCATAAAAACAGTATACCGTGCCATGATAGTAGGCGTTGTTGCGTGTCATCTTGCAGTGCGAAACAAACCCGCCCGAATAACAGTAAACAGCTGACCCGTTCTTTGCTGCGTTGCGCGACAGATCACTGTTAATGACCATACCATCCCCTAAAATAAACACCCCGCCGCCGTCAGTGTGCGCCGTGTTGTTTTCCAGAATGCAGTTACGCACCTCTCCCCCGAACAGCAGGTAAACTCCCCCGCCATTGGTCGCGGTATTGCCGCTGATCACGCAATCGACGATGCTTGCCCCGTTATTGGCGTAAATCCCGCCACCGTGCCAGGGCGAAAAATTGTTAACAATCGCACAATTAGTCACTAACCCGCCCCGGTTGATATACAAAGCCCCGCCATACGATTCCTCCGTAGTATTCGTAACGTTCCCGGTTATGTTAGTCACGATGCGGAAGTCAGGCGCGTTACCCGTTAAGCGGCAGTTGCGGACGGTGCCGTTCTCCAGGCGTATTCCACCGCCTTTTATTTCTATATACATATTAGTGATTGTTATATCATTGGTTACGATTACCGTAACAATTGTGCGCGGTTCATTCGAAATAGTGAACCCGTCAAGCACGCCTTCCGTTACCCAGAAGCAGCGGTCATTCCGGTCCGCCCGCATGCGCACCGTGGTATAGCCGGGTCCGCTGATACCTTTAACCAGGATACCCGCTTTCACCGGCACTTTCTGGGCTATAACATAGACGCCTGTATTAACCAGGACTGTGTTGCCGGCCATCGCCGCCGCCGCGCCGGCGTTAAGATTCGTCGCAGCTGTGCTCCAGCTCGTATACGGCCATACATGTCCTCCCACCTGGTTAACATAATTAGTGACTCCCGAGGGCGGCACCCGTGTGACGGTGCGGTGGTCACTGCGCCTGATGCCGTAGATATTCGTGCCGAACACGTACAGTTCGTTCGCGTAGGGTTCCAGAGGCAGCGGCGGAGCGGTCCAGCCTGCAACCGCCGGGAAACTCAACACCGCATGATTGGCGGCATTCGATACCCACATATACCCGATGACGTTTTCGTTGATTACGCCCTCTAAGGCGTAGTCGGTTACCGTGTAAGCCACTTCTTCGCCACCCGGGCCTGGTACGGTAATCTGCAGATCCGGCGAGCCGGTTCCCGGGCCGCCCCGCGAGATTACGACCGTATCATTCGTTACGACATTGAACAGGTTCGTACCGTACACGGTTATGAGATTGTCCCCGACCGCCAAAGCTATATCGCTGAATTGCCAGACCAGAGAGGCGGTTTTGCTCGTTGTATAGCCATTCAACGCGTTTATCAGCCACATGTCCCCGATCACATTGCGGTTGTTTATTCCGTTGATCGAGTAAGTATCAATATCGTAAGTTACATATGCCGGTGCGGTCAGAATCTGTATCAGTGGCGATCCGGTTCCCGGTTGCCCGCGCGTCACGCTCAAGCTGTCGCTTGTCACCTGCCCATACCGGTTCGTGCCGATAACGGTCAGGTCGTTTATACCGATTGCCAGGGGAACATTCAATATATCCCAGTTCCGCGATGCCGGAAAATACAGTGTCTGGCTGCCGGCGCTGTTTGTCAGCCACATAGTGCCGACAACATTTTCGTTGTTAGTTCCCTGAATGGTGATAGTCAGTGTGTCTAACG
>CAZCLS010000132.1:0-3364 GCA_964499565.1 uncultured bacterium | reverse complement strand
CTCTGACTGTTGGCCGTGTTGCGGGCTTTCATCGATCCAATCACATTCTCGTTGTTCACTCCCGCTACACTGAATTCCGTTATATCATAGGTGACTATCTTCGGTGTTGTCGTTACGTCTATAAATGGCGTACCCGTGCCCGTGCCCGTGCGCGTCACGACGATCAAGTCCTGTGCCACCTGTCCGAATTTATTGGAGCCGTATATGCTGATATCATTATTCCCCACTTCAATCTGTACCGCCGGCACGGTTTCCCACGCCTGCCGCGCGAAAAACGTGTACTTCCGGCTGTTGCGCGGATTGTAGGCCCACATCGTTCCCACAATATGCAGGTTGTTTGTGCCCCGTACCGTAAACTCAGCAGTGCTGTTCGGAACTAATGTTTCCAATAGCGTGTTCGTTATCGCCAGCCACGGCACGCCCGTGCCAACTCCCCCGCGTGTAATGCTGATGGCCTTGTTGACTTTTACGCCAAAGGCATTCGTGCCGTATACCCTGATAGTGTTTATGCCCACATTAAGCGGGATCACCGGCGTCCGCCAGTGCTGGGCCGCGCTGAATTTTACAACAGCTTTAGTGGCCGCGTTCGAGGCCCACATCCCGCCCACTATGTGCGGATTGTTGGTTCCAGCAACTCGCAGAGACTTTATGTCGTACGTTACCGATGATACGGTCGTCGTTATCGCCAGGCCCGGTGTGCCGGTGCCGCCGCCGCCGCGCTCAACCTGGATTGTGTCAAATGCTTTTAATCCGTATATGTTAGTCCCGTATACTGTAATCTGGTTCATCCCCACGTTCAGAGCCACTAACACCGAAAACCAGTTGTTCGTGTCCTGAAATGAAAAACTGGTCCGCGTCGCCGCGTTCGTTACCCACAAATTACCTACTACATGAATATTGTTAGTACCCGCTAAAACAAATGTTTTGACATCAAATATCACATACCCGTTCTGATTTGTAATATTTACATACGGCGTGCCCGTTCCTACCCGCTTACGCACCACCGTTGTCATATCGCTTACCGCGTAATGATCGACATTGGTCGCGTATACATATATAGTATTGGTACCGACTGCCAGCGGCACTCCCGTTTTGTTCCAGTGCAGCGCCGCCGGCACGCGTGTGGAATAGCCGTTCAACATGTTCGATAACGCTATATATCCCGCCACATAACTGTTATTCGTGCCGCCGATCGTCACACTTGTCTGTTCATATTGTACTACACGGTTAGCATTCGTTATCGCTATGTACGGCGCCGGCGGTCCGATTTCATACGCACCCCGGTCGACGGTCCCGTTCGCCACGCGCGGTTTGCGGTCTAAATCCTGCAGCTGGTATATGCCCGGCACGTTCAAACCGGTATTAATACAGGCTGATCCGGTGACTAAATGATAATTGCTGCTGCTTGTAAATTTCGGGTCGTTCGTGATGTTGCTCGTGCCCGTTGTTACCGGATAGGTGCAGGTGTAGTTTACTTTGCCTATTCCGCCCGGCCGGTATATATTGCTGGAATTTGTCGCGGTGTTAAAATAGATAATTGCGTTGACATTCGAGCCGCCACCCTTGAAATAGACACCGCCGCCCGTCACTGCCGTGTTTTTAACTATGGTGCAGTTCTGCACCACACCGTTTGTCAGTATAAGAATTCCTCCGCCGTTCGGCGCGTGGTTATTTCGCACCAGGCTGCTTTGCAGAAAACCGCCGTTATCGCAGACTATTCCACCGCCTGCGCGTTTTGATGTGTTGTCGTATATCGCACAGCTCTGAACGGAACCCGCGCTGTAAACAAACACTCCTCCGCCGTAATTGCTGGACACATTGCGCGCGATATCGCAGCCTTCCAGGGTACCGCCCTGGAAGATAGCTATGCCGCCGCCGCCCATGAAAAACGCGGAAAATGCTCCTGAATCTATTACCGCGTTGTCCGTGATTGTACAGTTCAGCGCTTTTCCGGTGCCGGACAACAGCAGGCCCCCTGCCGCGTTCGAGGCCGTGTTCCGCTGTACTATACAGGCTTCCGCCAGAGAATTCCCCATAACAGCCAGGCCTCCTCCGATCATAGCCCGGTTTCGCGTTATCAAACAATTCCTCACAATAGAGTTATTTGCTTGTACTCCCGCACCGATTGTCATTCCTTCGGAATACCCGTTTGTAATCGTAAAACCATCCAGTATGCAGTTCCGGACGAGATTGAACAGCTGCCGCCGCCCGCGGCCGTTTACCCGTGTCTGCTTGTACCCGCTGACGCTCCTGATCGTTACCATCTCATTCGAGGGCGAGATCGTCCGCGCCGGATAATACGTTCCGCTCGCTACTAATACCGTGTCACCGACTTGCGCGACACGCACCGCGGATTCGATGTTCGTTGCCGCGGCCGTCCAACTCGTAAAAGGCGTCTGGTGATTGCCGGTGAGAGACACATAGCGCGTAGCCGGCCAGGCCGTCTGACACAGCATCACAAAACCTGTCAGCAGAATTAATACGACTTTCATGCTGGTTTTCCTCATCATACTAAAGTGATAACCGCCGGCCGCGCCGGCCTATTCGCGCGCCGCAGCCGGTCTGGTATTTCAATCCCAATAGTGCCGGAATGCCCGTACTATCACAACTATTCCTATCCATGCCAGCCCTGCCGTGCAGGGCTCCGGTACAGCTTCTATATCTACCGTTTTCACTGTTCCGCGCCCCTCTACCGGTGGAATTACTCCCTCTATGTCATACTCGCCTCCGGCATCGCGGATCACTAGCTCAGGCTCGTCTCCTTCCCGCGCCGCCGCCGGGTCATACAGATAGCCGGTTCCATCGTCAACCTTTACCCGCACAACATAATTCGCGTTTTCCGAGAGCATGTCGCCAATGCGGTAGCGCGTGTTTTCCAACCCGTCTATCCTGACGATTACTTCCGACCCGGATTCCCGGGTCAGAACCTTTCCGTCCAGGCCTTTCGCCCGGCCATAATACAGCGCGTAAGGTTCGGGTACCAGCGCTGCTGCCGGTACGGCCCACATTATCAGCATCACACCCAATCCTGCGCCGCGTAGGAATAAGGAATTCATTGGTCGCCTCTCAATCCACTTGTTTTAAACGCTCAGTTCCCTGAATACGAATAGGTCTGGAAAAATATCTTGATGTCCGTTACTCCATCCAGGAATCGCTCAAGCGCGAAAGTACGGTCGTTATGCAGTGTCGCGGCCGGTATTATCAACTTCCAGCGCGTGTTCCATACTGAACGGCCGATCAGCCGACTGCTGCTGACACATTCTTCCGGTACAAACGTGCCGCGATCATGATACGCCCGCATCGCTGAAAATCGCCTGATGTCCGCATACTGCCCCGCGCTCGTTTCGCTGATCGGTATCCAGCC
>CAZCLS010000131.1:0-8972 GCA_964499565.1 uncultured bacterium | reverse complement strand
TTTCAACTTGGTGTTTATTCCAGCGAACTCCTGCCCGGCCTGCAGCGCATGACTGAAGCCGTGCATGACGCCGGCAGTACCATCGTCCTGCAACTCGCCCATGCCGGCTGCCAGGCTTCGTATAAACTCACCGGCCTTAATCCTCTCGCTCCTTCGAGCCAGGAACGCGAAAAAGGCATTGCCGCACGCGAAATGTCAAAAGATGAAATTCTGCATACCGTCGAAGCGTTCTCTTCCGCTGCCGAACAAGCGATTAACGCCGGGTTCGATGGCGTGCAGATTCATGCCGCCCACGGCTATTTGCTCAGTCAGTTCCTTTCTCCCTGGTTTAACCATCGAACCGATGAGTACGGCGGTTCGTTGGAAAACCGCGCTCGGATTGTGCTGGAGATCCTTGCCGCCGTCCGCCGTGTTGCCGGTCCGGACTATCCCATCATAATAAAAATGAATTCTGAAGATTTTCATAAGCCGGGCTTCAGCCTTGCCGATATGCTCAAAACCGCCGCGCTGCTTGAACAGGCCGGGATTGACGCTATCGAACTCAGCGGCGGAACGGTCATCTCCGACGAATCCCGCCAGCCGGTCCGCAAAGGTGACCCGAAATCTGAAGACGAGGAAGTTTATTACCGCGCAGCAGCCCGGCGCTTCAAAACCGCTCTTTCCGTTCCGCTGATCCTGGTCGGCGGCATCCGTTCGTACACGACAGCCAAACAGCTGGTGCAGGAAGGCCTGACCGACTACATCGCTCTCAGCCGTCCCCTGATCCGTGAACCGGACCTGGTCGCCCGCTGGCACCGCGGAGACACCACCCGCGCAACCTGCATATCATGCAACCTCTGCTTCGGTCCCGCCATGCGCGGCAATGGGATTACCTGCGTCGTAGAAGAAAAACAAAAGTCCATGTATTAGTTGGCGTCCAGCCTTCAGGCTGTTTTTCTTCACGCTGACCTGTCCGGCTGCAGATGGTATTGCAGGCATTCTACATTTATTTGTTTTTTTTGCCTGTTTCTGATATTATTTTTCTGGAGATACTCGTATGTATCGTGCGCGATTTTTCAGATAATTATTAATTGGAAGTTCATAATGAAGTCATTCGTGTTTGTTTTTATGGCTGTTGCAACTCTGTTGTGTGTCTCTGGTTTTTCAGTAACAAATACTATATGGCAGTGCGGTTTCGAATCTTCTGAAGGGTACTCCCCCGGCCCGCTCGACAGCCAGAACGGCTGGTTTCCGTATCCGCTGCCTGATACCTGTCCCACTGGTATGGTCGTTACCTCAATGAACAGCGGTGATCCTATCCCCGAAGGTTCTCAGTGCGCCTGGCTCGGTCCGAGTGCCGCTTCATCTCCGAAATCATCATACTATCATCTCCTCAATCTTTCCTCAGTGAATTGTACTGAACAGTATGTCCGGGTATCCTGCAAGGTCTGGCCTGATGCGCGTCAGGGAGAACTCGTTTTGAAGGAAATGCTGCCGGGTATAACAAATACCATTTGCCGCCTGATTACCTATTACGGCAATCTATGGGTGTCCGCCGATCCGGGTAATACCGGTCAGAATCAATGGATTATCACCAGCCCTTCCGGCGCTGAATACCTGCAGTGGCATGACTGGTCCGTTGTGCTGGATATTGCCCAAAAACGGATTGTTGAAATACGGGCTGATACCAATGTCTGGTATTTTGATGACGTGTATTTCTGCAAGAATGGCGATACTAAGACCAGCGCCGGCACACTAAACGCTCTCAATCTGTATAATGACGGGAATCCCGGCAGCAGTGCCAGAGCGGAAATGTATTGGGATGCTTTTACACTCTCTTCCGAACCGAAACCACCCTCCCCGCCGGCCTTGATCCTCGACCAGCCATTTTATGAAATCGAACGCCAGAACTCTTCAGTGAATATCACGATCCGTAATCCCGGAACCGGATCGGTTTCCTATACCGCTTCTATCCTGCAGCCTGCAGCCTGGCTGCATCTTGACAAACCGTCCGGTTCTTTTTCATCGATAGAAGCCATTGCGCTTATCGCCGATCGCGACTCCCTTACCAGCGGCTATTATTTCTCTTCAGTCAGAATCGACGGCGGTCCCGCCGGCTGCGTTACCGCGCGTGTCGGTATCGCCTCGGGTTCTATTATCTATTATTCCGGTTTTGAACACTGTCCTCCCGGCGAACTGCGCGATCAGACGTTGTGGTATAATACAAACCCTTCAGAAAACAATGCCATCATCACCAACCTTCCCCACCGGTCCGGCTCCTGTGTGTTCATTCGCCAAGCGTATTGGGTCAATGGCTATATGCGAAATGTTACCATACCGCCTCAATCAATTATCAAAATAAGCGGGATGTTCTATTTCCCTCCTGGCGGCATAGCTCAGCTTTTTCATTTCCATACCGGTGATTATGATCACCGCAAATATTCTTTTTCTATTGGCCAGGACGAAAATGGCACTAATTGTTATATGTACAACGATGACGGCCTTTATATCCATTTTCCGCGCCAGCCGGCCGGCACTTGGTTCCCGCTTCATTTTGTCATTGATCTGCTGAAACAGAAAATGCTGCAAATCCGTTTCGGATCATCACTTACTAATCTATCTGATGTGTCGTTAAATAATCCCGACAAGGATTTTTTTCAATCCATTTCCATCAGTTCATACCAGAATTATGCGACTAATGTCTCCGGCATCTGTTTCGATGATATACGAGTAGAAGAAATTATTCCATCCCCGGCACTTGATGCCCCCGCGCTTGTTCACCTGGGTTTTTCTTCCACTACTAATATTCTTCTTCGCAATCGTGATACGATTCCCCATCCCTTTTCCGTCAGTCTGATCGATACGTCTGCCGTATGGCTTTCGTGTTCGCCTGCTTCCGCGACTGTTACCAATACAATCGAACTCTGTCTTTCCATTAACCGCTCTTTACTTACCGCCGGGTATCACCGCGCCCGGCTGCTAATTGACAGTGGTTCGGGTGGTGCCGTGACGACTCGCGTTGTCGTTTCCCAAGGCCGCCTGATATATTATTCAGACTTCGAACAACCCTGGTTCGTTCCCGGCCTCCTTGACAACCAGGAATTCTGGATTAATCCGGACCCGCCTGATACACGTGTGGATGTTACCAATCTTCCTCACAGTTCCGGCCAGTGCTGCTGTGCTTTGTCTTCCTATCCCTGGCACGGCTATCGCTATCCGGTTGATATCCTGCCGTCCTCCGTCGTGCGCATGGGCGGAAGGTTTTATATGGACAGCGCCGGCAGTGGAGACGGTATTGCCTTAAGAACCGGTGCTTATTTTGACGGTCAACTTCGTCATACTGTTCGCCTGGATAGTCAAACCGGAGAGGTTTATCTTTACTTGTTCTCCAATCAATCACTGCACATGCCGCGTGTGCCGACGAATACCTGGTTCGATTTTTCCTATACAATGGATTTGCACAACATGCTTCTCCTTGAAGTTTCTTTCGGAGGTGCGACGACCAATGTGTTTTCCAATCCGTTCCTTAATGATCCGTTCAATCCTACCTTCGATAGAATCAGAATCAATACCTATCAGACGACAAACCCGGTTCCCTCGGGTACCGGCTTCGATGATATCTTCCTTGAATACCTCCCGCGTGAACCGCGCTTCGTTGCTGCCAGTGACGGGCTCTACACGAATAGTGTTCACATTACCTGGGATATCCCCCTCGGCGCTTCTCTCTACCGCGTGTTTCGCGGCACCAATCCAGACGTCTCTGCCGCGCTGAATATCTCCGGCACTATCAGTGATGAGTGGTTTGATGATATGACCGTTATGCCCGGCCAGACAAATTATTATTGGGTGCAGGCTGGAAACAATGCCACCTGGAGCGGATTCAGCCCGCCGGATTCCGGGTTCCTGCTCGCTCCCGCCGCTTCCGCGGTCTCCGCCACTGACGGCCTGTACACGAACCGGATCGTTGTTACCTGGGTCACTAATTCCACCGCTCAGGGGTACGCGGTATACCGCAACACTCTCTCTACGTTCTCCTCCGCTCAGGATATTTCCGGCGATATCGGTGTTACCTCCGTTTTCAACGATGTTAGCGCGAGTCCCGGCGTTTTGTATTATTACTGGGTCCGCGGTCGTGAGTCGAATGTGTGGGGGGCTTTCAGCGACAGTGACAGCGGCTACCTGAAACTCCCCCCTCCGCAGTCAGTATCGGCAAGCGACGGCATATATGCCAGCAAAATTACGGTCTCCTGGTCTGCCGCTCCCGGTGCCGACCGCTATCGGATTCTGCGGGGAAAAACGCCTGTCATTCACAAAGCTGTTCATATCGCTGATGGCATTGATTCTTCCGAATACGACGATATCAATATAGAATCAGGCCGCCCCTATTATTATTGGGTTCAGGCCGGGTGCG
Organism: uncultured bacterium; assembly: GCA_964499565.1. Taxonomy (GTDB): domain Bacteria; phylum Auribacterota; class UBA3054; order UBA3054; family CAZCLS01; genus CAZCLS01. The sequence continues at coordinate 4,582 of CAZCLS010000131.1, read as the reverse complement.
CTTTCACCTGGAGTGATTTCAGCAATCCTGATTCCGGTTACGCCGCGACCGGCATGCCCGTGGTTATTGCCTTGGCTCCTAATCCTTCTCTTTTTCCTTATAAAATCGGCAGCGGCGTGCGCGAAATGGACCTGCCGGTTCCCGCCGCTACCAACCGTGATTTTCTGGTCAGCACCGCTTATCTCAGTACTGATTATTATTACACTAATATAACCCTGTGGTCTGAAAATGATCCCCTGTACGGTACCGCCGGCTATTGGCCCCTGTGCCATAGTATCGGTGTCTGGGCCGATAGTAACTATTACGTTGGCGGGGGCTGCGGACCGAATATGAATTTAAGCGGTATAAAAGGAGCATTCCCCGGCGCGCCTTACTCTGCTGCAGCTCTGGCTTCCTGCTGGCCTAGTAACTCCATGGGCAATTTTTACGGCTATAGTCGCCAGTCCGGCTGGGCTATCTATTCCCCCGATTCAGATTCATGGACCTGGGCCAAAGGAGACGGTACCGGGTTAACCGGCTATAATGTCGACTTTACCTTCTCTCCGGGTGATTGGATGACCAATCTCCCCTTGGCTGAACAGGGTACCTTTCCCGGCGCTCAGCAGGGTTTTGCCTTTGATTGTGATGCTGATGGCAGAAAAGAAATTTTCCTGCATGCCGGCTACCCCCATTGGGATGGTTATTTTTCCATCTATGACCCCGATCGAAATAACGCCAAAGGCGCCTGGTCCATTACTCCTTCTGCTCTGACTTTCAGCTCGGGCTTGAAAGCCCAAACATATGGCGGCTCTGTGTGTGCCGGTTCTAAAGTCTTCTGCATCGGCGGTATTTACTGGGGACCCGACACCGGCACCCATATGCAACGGTACGACCTTGCTACCGCGGCCTGGACCAAATATGAGTATTTTCATCCTGCCAAACTCAGTGACTTTGGTATTGTCTCCTTGCATACAAATGTGTACCTTCTGTCCGGCACGGAAAACGGCACCATCTCTCCCTCGGTTTACGCATTTAATCCTGATGCGCTGGCGCAGGGATTGCATCCGGCCGGTTCCCTCGTTGTCGGTGTCCGGCACCCCGCGGTCACCTGTTTTAACGGCATGATTTATGTCGCCGGAGGCCTCTCCGACGCCGGTCCCACTAATCTTATCCAGATATTTGATCCGGCTGCGTCTGCTGCCTCTCTCTCTCCTGTGCGTCTCCCAATTAATTCATACGGCGCTGCGGGTGATATATCTCCGGCAGGAGATTTTTATTATGGCGGTGCTATGCGTTTTCTGGATTCTGACGGTAAACTCTATAATTCCAGCCGGCTCTGGCGTATCCCGCTCTCTGTTACTCATTCAGCTGTTCCAGCACCACCCCACAATGTTGCGGCCAGCGACGGCCTCTATGTTTCTAAAGTCCGCGTCTCATGGTCGCCGCAGGAAACCGCATCGTGGTATGCCGTCTATAGAAGTACCAAACCCGACTTCTCCCTGGCATCCGATATCTCCGGACCGGTCGTCGCTACTCAGTTTGATGATGTATCCGCTCAACCGAATTGTACCTATTATTATCGCGTTAAAGCCGGCAACACTCTTGGTTGGAGCGCGTTGAGCGCTGCTGATTTGGGTTATGTCTTTATCACTCCCCATATAGCCGTCACAAACGCTGAACCCCGTATGGTTGCCTATGATTGTGACTATGCTGTAATCGGCGGCACAAATAATTTACTCGTTTCCGGCACAGTCGTGGTGTCCAATCTGACATCACTGTCATCCTGTTCAGCACTGCGGGACCCGGCTGGTTTATCCTGGCATGCTGCTGCTTCAGATCTACAGCATGGTTCAAATCATATCATTGTGCTCGCAACCAACCTCTGGAATATGCAGGCCTCTGATTCATTGATTGTTTATCGCGAGACAGATCAGGATGTTATGCCCCTGATCGCAATTACCTCCTTCCCCTTGCTTGTCAGATATGAATCCGACGTTGCATCCGTCGCGGGTTTTCAAGACAATATTGCCGGGATGCTGTCCTGGAGTAATTCATGCTATCCATCTGCTGTTCATAGTGTGTCTCAAGGTTTTTCGTTTGACTTGTCGCCTCTCAGTCACGGTGATAACGCCATTACTGTCTTCGGAACCAATAGCTATGGACATGCCGCCTCCGACTGGTGTCTCGTCCATCGCGAAACCTATCAGGAAGCCGCTCCGGTTATTTCCTCCAATGCTTTAATCTTCCCTGTTCAGGGCAGTTCGCTCGAGGAATTCCTGTTTACCAATATTACCTGGCATTCAAACGCGATTGTCGACCGCTTCGGAAGTTCAGATCTTCTGATTTCAGATATCAGTCTCCGCTGTCCGCCTGCCTGGCATGAGTATGTGGTTATAACCACCTCCGTCCCCAACTCGGCCGGTTCTCTGCTCTGGTGTGTGCCGCCGGCAGTTTCTAACATTACAGATTACCGCATCCGCTTTGCCGTCACCGATTCCTGCGGGTTTACCAACGCGATTGTCTTTGTCAATAATACGTTTTCACTTGTCCCGGAACCACTGTGTTTATTCATGTTCGCGCTTGTTCTGTTGTTAATACGCCGGTTGCATGCCACGCAGCACTATAACGCATAACGTTTTACTGTGTACGGTAAGAGAAATAATGAAAATATCAGTTATAGTTATTGTAACCATTTTTTGTGCTTGCTCTGGATTTTCAGATACAAACGCACCTCCTTATTATATTTCCATGACCAACTTAGTTTATTGATTATAAAAGGATTATCTGCAATAATCCCCTGTTTTTGTGCCTTAAACATGCCGTTTTGATAGAGAAATGAAGGTTTTAAGGTTTTGTATTATTAATTTTTTGGAATGACATAATGAAGATTTGCATTGTTGTGTTAGTTTTTCTGTTGCTCGGAATCGCACTACTGGCCGGTAGTATGTATCGTCCGTTATATGATACCAACCGGTCTTGCCAATTATTTCAGGAATTCGTCGGCCATGTTCGACGGGCGGAATGGGCTGAAGCCGATGCCCTGCTTGAGACAGATCCTGAAGTGTTCAGAATTGAGGATGGAAAAGTATTTTACAGGAATCATGATTATACTGCTCATGTTGCCACTGCTGAACCCAGTTTCTGGAATACGTTTAAGAATACTATCGGGAGCAGTGACTCAGACGAAAAAGTTATCTTTCAGGCTACCAGCCGCGCCGATTATGCCAAACTGAAAGACGGTAAGATCGTTTATATTAAAATGCCATAACTCCTCAAATTGTGTTGCGCGAATAGGGCAGCGCTTCCAGCCTGCCTGATATCGGCATTACACTCATAGCACCACATCCGGCCTCGCCGAGACCGGCTACAACCGTTGGAATCCAGCCTTCGGGCTGCTTTTTTCATGCTGAAGCATGTACTCCAACCCTCTCATCCAACTGCTGGAGTTCAGCCTTCAGGCTGCTTTTACACTACAAAACTTTTCCGGCACTAATGTAGCCGGGGTCGTCCTGTCCGGCTTTCGACGGATGACCCCGGATCGGCCTAGCCGAGACCGGCTACAGGCGAACGCATTATTAGTGAGATCGGAATATATTGGTCTGCTTAATTATGCTAATTTGTGTTTTTACAAATTTTTTGCTATGATATTCCCGTACATAGAGTATTGGATTTTTTTGTTTTAGAAATAAAACGTAACACAACCTGGAGGACAATTGATGCTTGCTGTAAAAGGACAGTCTGTTGTAGTATTACGCTCCGGAAGGATGTGTTGCTGATTTATTTCTGTTGAAAAATGGAATGTACGGCCATCCTGTTACGGATGGCCTTTTTTTATGCATCCGGTCGCGGGCGTGATACGCACCCCGCGGTTTTTCCTTTCTAATTATATTTAGATGAACTGGCCGCGGGAGCATTTTCACGGCTTTTTGCCGAAAGATATTTAACGTAAGACTACCTATTTACAGAGAAATACCCATGAATACACAAACAGAAAATACAATGCGTGGAACAGTACTAAAAAAACTACTGGCTGTTACCATGTTACTTCAAACAGCTGCACTATCGTTTGCTCGATATCAAGTAAATTGCGGAAGGCCCTGGTATATCCAACGGCGGCTCCCTCGTCTGTTCGACATCGCGTAATCGCTGTGGAAGACATTACAATGGTTGATCCCATTGCAATTGGCGATGAGGTTGTTTTCTCGCGCAGTGACGATGGAACCGGATTTATTACGGAGGTTCTGCAGCGAAAACGAAAGCTCAGCCGCCTTGCCGCAGGGAAAAATCCGCTTGAGCAAGTAATAGTATCTAATGCAGACCAGGTTATTCCTGTCTTTGCCACCGCGAAACCAAAACCGAAATGGAAGTTGCTTGACCGCTATCTTGCCAATGCTGAAGCGACAGGTCACCCGGTGACAGTGTGTATAACAAAACTGGATTTGGCCGACCACGCCGCGCTTAACGATGACATAGCTCTATACCGGCGTATCGGCTACCCGGTAATCCTGACGAGTGCTGTAACGGGTGAGGGACTGGAGGAACTGAAACCGGAAATGCGGCCATATATCGGCAGCTGCCGGTTTGGTTTGAGCTGCAGCCACAC
>CAZCLS010000130.1:7234-8983 GCA_964499565.1 uncultured bacterium | reverse complement strand
GCGCGCAATTTACGCGCGCCTTCGCGCAGTTCATCGGCAGCGTTCTGTGCGGCGCTCCGGGCTTTGAGCGGTTCCATCATCGTGCCTTCGAGGATTCCCAGGGCTGTGCTTGCCTTAGACCCGGCAGCGAGCAGGGAAGGCATGTAGCCTTCACTGTCACCTTGTTCCGCCCGGGCGGCAAGAGACTGAATTTGATTGAGCAGTTGCTGTTGTTTTCCAGCCATAAAATCTTTACGTTGGGGAGAGAGCTCCGCCGCTTCAGCCGGAATATCCTGAGCCAGAGCCTCCTGTATTTCAGCCAGAGCCTCGGCTTCTTCAGCTGCCTGCAGCAGCCATTCAAGCGTACCCTGGGTCAAACGCCGTTTCAGTGCGTCAGCCAGGTTGGCTATATCAGTCAAATCCTTTTCGGCTTTCTGCTGATGACCTAACGCTTCTTCGCGTTTCCCTTCCCTGGCAGCGGCAGCGGCCTTGCCGAGAGTATCAGCCAGAGGTTTGGCAGCCGCCGCGCGGGCTAATTCATCACCTGCCCGGCCTTGCGGACTGTCGGGCGGCGCGGCTTCGGCGAAGCGACCTATAGCCGTTCGCAGTTCATCCCACCATTGAGCTGCCTGCTGCTGGTCGCGCACTATTTTTTCAGGTATGGCATTTGATGAATCAGCCGTAGCGCTTCTGATAGCGGCCTGGTATTCGGCCAGGAGACCGGCCTGTTGCGCCAGGGATTCAAACGCCTCATTCAAAAGTTCCTGCTGCTGACCTAAGAGATCACGCTCAGCTTTGGCGGCATCTTTCATCGCCTGGTCCAATGCCTGCATGGCTTCTTTCTGATTGCCTTCATTCAGTTTGTCGCGAACCTGATCCATATGTTTCTGCATAGAAGAGAAAGACTGGCTGCTGCCGGGGGAAGAGCCTTTAGCTTTCTGAGAGAGCTGCCCGCCTTTCTGAGAACCTTTCTGGGCCTTAGCGGATGCTTTTTTCGAATCCTGGTCATTTGGCGAGTCCTGATTTTTCTGCATTTCCTGCTTCATCTCACGCTGCATTTTCTGTAGCTCGTTCAGGTCGTCTTCAAGGTCATCCAGTTTTGCCAGTTCGCGGCGGCGTTCCTCTTCTTCGCGCTTAGCCATTTCCCGTTCAGTCAGGCGCAGAGCTTCAAGCAGTTTCTCTTCTTCAGCCAGATTCTGTTCTCCGCTGGAATTGGGCGGCAGTTCCTGGTTGAGTGAGATCATCATCAGCAGAATCCGCTGAGAACTGGTGTGAGCCTGCATAACCTTGTTATCGAAATAGTTTGTCCCGTTTGTACCTAACATGCGTGAGAGCATTAACAATCCGTTAATAACTTTCGCGCTGTTGATCTGCTCGGGCGACATACCGGTCAGGGCGGCTTTATTAGTCAGAATATGATACAGGGTCGAAGCAGTTGAGCCGAGAATTGTTTCACGCGAACCAAGGTCGGTGCGGACTGGAAGGGTTGAAGCAGGCGGTTCGTCACGCCGGCTGACTAATTGGAGACTGAGGGCCAGTACCGCTTTCTGTATACGGATGAACTTACCAAAGGGGTTGAACATGGTCATACTGCCGCCTTTCTGGCTTTCGCCGGCATATTCAGGAGGAATCAGTTCGATAAAGCGGATATCGGAATAACCTTCCCGGCCGGTTTCCGGGCCGATGTCTTCCGCGGCAATATACAATGAAATAAAATCTTTGGGCTGCAGAAAGAGCTGGCCGACATCGAAGGTATAGGCGGCGGAAACA
>CAZCLS010000130.1:1486-7134 GCA_964499565.1 uncultured bacterium | reverse complement strand
GGCGATCGGCATTTCAGCTTTTGCCAGACCGCCGAAATCGAGATGAATAACAGCGGCAGGCTTCTGACGGCCTTCAAGAGCGATGGAAAAGACCATATTAGATCCGCGCGGAATTGACGCGACAGAGGTATGATTGATAATACGGGTATAAGGCTGATGAAAAGCGGGAAGCAAAACGTGCCATACAGCGCTGGAGAACTGGATCAGAAAAAAGAGCGGCACAGCCAGCAGCACAGCCGCGGCGGCCAGGAGCAGCAGGCGGCGGATAAAAGGATTCAAATTTACGAAACGCCGGATGGGCGTATCTTTGAGCATTGCCTGTAATTTCAGGGCTAAGGCGTTCAGGAAAGGCTGCTCAGCATTGGTGGTAGAGTTCAGATGATCAAGCAGTGTGGCAAAGCCGTGCCGCGCACCAGTCAATTTCGCTTCGATGGAAATTACGATAGTGTGGTACGCCGCCTGGCGCGGCCATTGGCGGACGAGTGAAATAATAAGTCCGGCTAATCCGCCAGCGCAGGCACCTGAGAACAGAATCCAGCGGGCAGAGCTTGAGAAGACGAAATGATAATCGAGCAAAGCGGCAATGATAACCAGCAGCAGACTGCAAACCAGGCCGCTGAGCAGGCCGGTGGTGAACCAGCCCGCGCGTTGCAGCCGGAGAATCCGGGCGAACGTCCGCTGGACAAAATCACGATTAGTATGTGGTGATAAATCAGACATGGCTCACCGCGTTGGCATAGATACCTTCAATACAACAAACAAGTAAGGCCGCGGCAACGATCCAGGAAAGGATCCGGTCATCTTTCTCGGTTCCTTTCCCGTCCGCTGCGCGCACACTGAACGCTTCGCCGGCAACACCGAGTTTAGCGCGCAGAGATTCGGGACTGCCGGTGGAAAGATCGCATTCAGCGGGTGAAACCTGCCAGGCAATCGCTTCGAACGGATCGCGCGACAGAACCGAAACACCCGGTTTGATTCCCGGCTCGCTAATCGTTTTCCGGACAACAGCGCGATCGATATCTGTTTCACGGGCCAGCCAGCGGCACAACTCGCGCATCAGGGGCAGATACAATCTGCTGCGGGGCAGATCATTCCAGGCAGTATCTGCTGTAGAAGTAACCAGGAGCACGGTCCCGCTGCCGGTCTGCTGCGAAACTAAAAACGGCAGATCATTATCGAAACGCGCCAGCACCTGGGCATTAGTCAGGGGTGATGACTGCATAATGCGATAGAAGCGTTGCTTGCCCAAGTCCGATTCGCCTGGTGCGCCAAACAGACTCAAGGCGGGATGCAGGGCATCCCAGGCTTGGACCGTCATAAAGCCGGAATGGTCTGATACAGCCCGGGCAGTAGGGAATTCGATCCGGGCGGGCAGTAGGCCGGCATCCAGCAACGTCGAGTTATACCAGGGAATATCAACCGAGTCACCCGTAAAGATCATCAGTCCACCACCGTTGCGGACATAAGCCTGGATGGCCTGAACGATCTCATCGTTCAAGCGTTCTATATTCACCAGGCAGATCACGCGAAAGGCCGACAGAGAGGCGGGATTGAGTTCATTGGCGGTAATAACCTCAGGCCGGCCATTCCAATCTGCCGTTCCGGTCATGCGGGTAAGAGCCTGTTCAAGATAAAGGGTTTCAGCGTAGAGTGTACCGCGGGACGCTTCACGGCTGAGGCAGAGAACCTGCCAGGGCCTGGTAACAGACAAAACGCAGGAGTCGTAATTGTCCGCGTCCAGGCAATCATTCGGGCGATACCGGGCGGAAACGGTATAGATACCCGGCTGCGGTTGTGGGAATGAAACAGAGCCGGGCTGCAGTGTAACACCGGAAACGGGCGTGTCATTGAGCCTGAGTTCCAGAGAATTGTCAGCTATCGTAGGACCGGGCGGTGTTACAGAGAACGGCAGCGTAACGACAGCATTGGAAAGAAATGATCGGGAGGCCCGGGCAAAAGCAAACGAGCGATCGCCGGAAGCCGGGAGACAGGGAATGAGCTCAACTGTGCACCAGGCTGGCAGGCGTGAAGGAGCCATAGACATCAAAGCGGGACGCTGCAGGTCGGTAAGCCAACAGACATGAACAGTACCGCTGACCGCTCCTGCTATCTGAGCCGCTGCAGCCGCCGCGCGACTGTAATCGGTATCAGCATACGTAGGATAATTAGTTTCCCAGCCTGCTATGACAGATTCCCAGGCGGACGTGTGTGCCAGGGTTTCACACACTGAATTGGCGAACAGCACAACAGTCCAGTCGGCGGAATCGGGTGTGGCGGCGAGGCGGTTGCGCAGGACACCCAGGGCGGTCTGCCACACGGGGATGCCGTTCTGACCGCGGGCCTGCATACTGAGAGATGCGTCCAGGAGATAGACTGTCCTGGATTGTTCGCGGGCATACGAATCGCTGCCGCGCAAAAGAAACGGATGCGCGAAAGCGCACACGATCAATGCCAGAAAAAATAAGCGCAGCAGCAGTAACAGCAGTTCATGAATGCGCAGACGTTTCTGATACGACCGGAATCCTTTGGGCACAAACTTCAGAGACGCGACGATGACAACCTGCGGCCGTTTGCGGATCAGGTGCAGTATAACCGGGATTGCCAGGGCGGCCAGGCCGGTCAGAATCATGGGAGTCATCCAGCCGATCATCGCAGCATCTCCCGTTTAATTAAATAGGCCGCGAGAGGTTTAACACTGATATCATTAGTCGTGAATGTTTCGCAGTCGGCTCCGTGTCGGCGGGCCAGGGAGTTCAGTGCTTTGGTATGAGCCACCAGATTTTCCAGGTATTGTGGGCGGACATCATTTGCGCGCACAAGCTGGCGTTCACCGGTTTCGCTGTCGACTAACACGACCCGGCCGCGATAGGGGAAGAGACTTTCATCTTCTGAGAGAGGGCGGAGCAACACTAATTCATGACCATAAAACGCGAGGCGGGCAATTCCATCGGCGATTTCAGCTATGTCGGCCGTGAAATCGGATATCACCATAATTATAGAGCGTTTTTTGAGGCGCTGCTCCAGCAGAATGCTCAGAGCCGAGAATCCGGTGGGCCCGCCGGGAACCAGGGTGTCTAACGTGTGCAGAATGCGGCAGAAATGAGTGTCGCTGGAGCGCGGTTCGATATCAGTCTGCACACGGTCGTTGAATGAAACGAAGCCGAACGTATCATGCTGTCTCAGCATCAGCATAGCCAGGGCGGCGGCGGTCGTCAGGCCCATACGGTATTTCTGGGTTTCAGGTCCGTTGAAACACATCGAATCACTGGTATCAAGGGCGATGATACCGCTCAGATTACAGTCGGCATTAAAGAGTTTGACGAAATAATCATCCGTACGCGCCCAGGCGCGCCAGTCAATGTGTTTGATATCATCCCCGGCCACATACTCCCGATACGAGGCGAACTCGGCATTATGCCCGTAACGAGGGCTGGTATGAACGCCGGTGAAATAGCTCTGGACCATGATCCGCGCCCGCAGACCGAGATCGCCGATCTGTTCCAAGGCGGAAAAATTAAGCTCGTGAGAAATGGCAGACATGGATCAGCTAACGGTCCGGGTAAGGATATCATCTATTATCTGCTCAACCGCGATATTTTCAGCTTTGGCCTGATAATTAAGCAGGATGCGGTGATTGAGCACTGCCGGCGCCACGGCACGGATGTCTTCCGGCGCTACACACAGGTTTCCATACAACAGAGCGCGGGCCATAGCACCTAAAATAATATACTGGCAGGCCCGCGGGCTGGCGCCCCAGCGCACATATGTTTTTGTCAGCTCCGAAGCTGCCGGGTCCTGCGGCCGCGTAGCCCGCACAAGTTTGACGACCAGGTCATACATATCGTCCGCCACCGGCACGGCGCGGGTCAGCTCCTGCAACCCGAGAATTTCTTCCGCGCTGAGAACGGGTGTAATTCGGGCTAACGCGGGAGCGGTGGTTTCACGCAGCATCCGGACTTCTTCATTCCGGGCCGGATAGGTGATGTTGAGCTTGAACATGAAGCGGTCGAGCTGTGCTTCCGGCAGGGGATAGGTGCCTTCCTGTTCAATCGGATTCTGTGTCGCGATAACAAGGAAGGGTTGATCGACCGAGAAGGTAGTCCGGCTGACGGTTACTTCATTTTCCTGCATCACCTGCAGCATGGCCGCTTGGGTACGCGGCGGTGTGCGGTTGATTTCGTCGGCGAGAATGATGTTTGCGAAAATTGGTCCTTTTATAAAGCGTTCGATTCGTTTGCCGGTACTGTGGTCTTCCTCTAAAATTTCCACGCCGGTGATATCCGACGGCATCATATCGGGAGTAAACTGAATACGGGAAAATTCGAGATGTGTGCTTTGCGCGAATGTTTTGGCAATCAGAGTTTTTGCCAGGCCCGGCAAGCCCACCACGAGAATATGCCCGCGGCACAGCAGAGAGATCAGCAGGTGTTCGATAATCCCGGTCTGACCTTGAATAATTTTAGCCATTTCAGTAAACAGTTTTTCCCGGCAGGCGGATACCCGGTCGGGAGTCATTTCAGGAGTGTGTAGGTCTGCCATATGCATTATTCCTTGTGCATGATTTTACGCAGATGCGTCTGCAACGATAGTATGTCTTTATTGTCCGGTTCATAATAGGCCGCCTGATCAGCATGAGACCAGGCATCATCCAGCCGCTTGAGTTTCAGACAGGTTTGTGCGAATTTCAGATGCATGCGCCAGTCGTGCGGGGCGATAATAAGCCCTCTTTCGAGTATGGCGCAAGCCCTGGCGGGTTGATCGGCGTAGATACCGGCCCAGGCGGGATATAATTCAGGATTAAAGGGGTCAATGTGAAATGCCCGGCGATACAATGTTGCGGCACGTGCGGGCTCATTCGTGCTCAACTCATTTGCAAGCCGCAGAGCCAGGGACGCATCATCCACGTCTACTACCGCGGCTTTGCTCAGAGCCGCTATCATGCCTGGGCGATTCGTAAGACGGTGCTGACATTCAGCCAGGCGCATCCAGCCTTCGGGATTGCCGGGATACAGCCGTCCCATCTCTTGGGCAACGGCCCGGGCGGCGGGTATGTTTGTACCGGCAACAAGAACGGTGTACTGGTTGCGCAGTTCATCATAACGGTTGGTCTGCCCGGCTTGTGTAATGTAAATATGAGGCAGTACCGTATTAGTAACATAGTTGACAAACATGCGGTCAAGAGCATTTGTACTGACTCCCAGGGCCCGGGCCGGAAGCGTCGGGTCGAATGGAACTGCCTGGTAGGCGGCAATGGCGGAAAGAACATTTGACCAGCCGAATGTGTCGTTCATGAATTCAACCGCGTACGAAGCTAATTGATAGGCGCCGTTAACATAGGGTCCCATAAACTGGCGGTCGAATGTCGTGAAGCTGACAAACCCGGTTGAATTCCAGAGCGCGACTAACTGTGGGTCACGGCGAGGATTGCGGGCGTCTTCCTCGTATACCGACAAGCCTTCGGTAAACCAGCGCGGAATACCCATGCCGGACTTGCCTAATGTAATAGTATGAACAAGTTCATGCCGGAGGGTTTGCTCCCAATTGCCCTGGCCTTGGTTGGCGAGGGGAGAATGAGCGGAAATATAAGGACCGAAACAGACTCCTAACGCTCCTAACGTTGGTACACCTAAGGCGCGCGCGGCGAAATC
>CAZCLS010000130.1:0-1386 GCA_964499565.1 uncultured bacterium | reverse complement strand
CTGTCAGTCCGGTATCGCTTGCCCGGGCGGCCAGGAGCGATTCCCAGGAAAGAATTTCGAGCCGGTTGGACAGCACGGATGCAAGCGAAGACACTAATTCGGCTGCATCCGAGAAGTGTTCGCTGTTGAACAGAGCGTCAAACATCAAGGCCCGGGCCGGCAGATAAAACGGAGCATTGCTGATGACCTGACCAATCAGTTTCTCTCGGATTGCCGGCCGGGAATCCGTGGCGGCCAGACCGGTCAGCGCCGCTGCACTGTCGGGGTAAAGCAGGCGGGCTTTTTCATAATAGCTGTTAGCCTTGGCGTTATCATGCGCGGCACCGTACAGGTCTCCGGCACACAGATACACCTTATATAGGTTAGTAGTGGACGTTTTAATAGCTGTTTTAAGAGCCGTCAATGCTTCAGGGTAATTCCTGAGCTGAAATTCGGCGCGGGCCAGGGCCAGGTTGTCGCCCGATGCAGGTGATGGTAGAAAGCGGTAATCATTGACAATGAGCAAACAAAGTTCATCAGCATGTGGATAAAGGCCGTACATGCGGTTAAGGTCTGCTTTGAGTTCTAAAACGGGCAGTCGCCACGTTTGCTGTGTTATTGAGTCAAGGATGGTAAGTGAGGCTTGAAGATTGCCGCATTCAGCTAAAGCGCGCGAGTACAGCATTCGGTCGGGAATATTTGTTGGCGTATTCTTAACCGAAGCGAGTAATTCCGGCCACTGTCCGCGGATGGCACATGAATCAAAACCGGACATGATCGAGCCGTTTGCCCTGTCGGCGGTGCTTATTACCTCTAACGAACCAGAAGCAAACACCGAACTGAGCAATATGCTCATAACAAAAATACACTTGCCTGCACGGTAATGGATCATGTAATCAACCGTTCAAATGAAACTGAAAATATTGGCAATAATCGGTATCTAAAAAGTCCTGCTGTAAAGTGAAATAATAATAGCATTTAACCTTTTTATTTGCAATAATACGGGAATGACAGGAGTAGAGCCTTCAGGCTGTTTTTGTCACGGCGGTCGGCGAGGATGTCAGTCCTCAACATGAAAAAAGCTTGTGGAGGGACGTCGTCCGCGACGTCCTATACTTATGTGCATACGTTTGCACGCCTGAGTAGCCCCAGGCTTCTCCGAAGCCGGGGCAGAGTAGGGCAGTTCCTCCGGACTGACAATTGACCGGCACAAACCATAATCCTCAAACACGCAAGCCCAAGTACTCCCAGGCGGGTATTGGCAGGACCAGCTCATTCCCAAATACCCCCTGGCCATTATCCATCAACCATTACCCATTATCCATCGGCTTTCTACCCACGGCCCGACCCTAACCGGCATTTATAAAATCAGCTGTGCTGATTTTCCTCCACGCCCCGGGATGTGTA
>CAZCLS010000129.1:7825-8992 GCA_964499565.1 uncultured bacterium | reverse complement strand
CTTTTCAACGCGTATTCTGCGATACATGCTTCGATGAAGTATTTCTTCAACGCCGCAATTTCGATACAACTGTTGAATTGCATAAAACGATAAAAGCCCGGGATGGAACATTGGTTCAGTCGGATGGCGAACGCCTTATCGCAAATTATCTTGCCAGCCATGCTATTCCGTATCGCTATGACGAACGTATCCGGTTGATCGATGGGTACTCCATCCGCCCCGATTTCTATCTGCCCGAGTTTGATGTGTATATCGAATATTGGGGCATGGATACTATTGACTATAAAATCGGCATGCTGAAAAAGCAAAAAGTCTATCAGCTTGAAGGTAAACGCCTGATTTCTTTGCATTTTTCAGAAAAAGCAAAATTAACTGACGTTCTTAAACTAAAACTGCATCGGTTTATCAAATCAGCAGGCGATGACGATGCGAAGTAGAGTCAAGCACACTATAACCCACTATTATATTCAAACAGCCCGCGACTCTCGCCGCGGGCTGCCTGGTCTGTTCCTATACTGCTCTGTTCCCCGTTTCCTTTTCGCCGGTATCTCAGTCAACGATCTTTATCTTTATCTCGTCTGAATTCGCTTTCAATTCCGGCGCGTACATCGCTGACGCCTTGGTCGGCAGCGCGCTGAAGATACCCGGGATTTCCGCCCGCGTCTTATATGACACACTGTGCTTGCCGCGCGCCAAACGCATGACAAACAATACAACCCGCTCATCCCGGTACTCGACATACGCACCGATGTCATTGCCGTTGTATCCGCTGCGTACTTCCACCGGTTCGCAGCCGGCCGCTTTCATGTCCTCGAGCAGGATGTACTCGTAATCGTTCTTGCTTTCAATCTCCAGCTCGATCTCGATTATGTCTCCGCTCTTCAGCGTGCTCATATCCTTGATCTCTTCGCGCTCGTATTTCTCGACTTTCTGGTCCAGTGCCTGACCGCGGCTGCCGGCTACTTTGATGGTCTTGTCTACCTTGTTGAGCTTGTAGTATTTCCGCTCAACCTTGATCTCCAATCCGGCTTTCGTTATGTAATCTTCCAGCGTGAAGTACGTCAGGTACGCATTGAAGTACACCGGACCTTTTCCCCTGCGTCGGATTTCAACCGTGTGTTTGCCGGTTGTTACTCCGTCGCCTTCGATTACCAGCTTGTTGTCAAA
>CAZCLS010000129.1:4835-7725 GCA_964499565.1 uncultured bacterium | reverse complement strand
CCGTGTGTTTGCCGGTTGTTACTCCGTCGCCTTCGATTACCAGCTTGTTGTCAAACCCGAACAGGTTGTCAGGTGTTATCCGAACTTCCTTGTATTTCCGGCCGTCGACATAGATCTCAACCGTCATGTCCGGTTTGTCCTCGCCGCTGGCCCGCAGGTAATCGGCCATGGCTTCGATGCACAACGCCGTGTCACGCGTCGAATTCCAGTAGGTCGCGTGTTTGCGGTTGTTCAGCAGATACTTCACCAGCCCCGCCGCTGTTTCGCTCTTCGGATCGGTCAGAGCCAGCAGTTTGAGGTAATAGGCCTGCGCTTCATACTCGCTGCCGTACCAGCACCACCAGTACCCGCCGTTCTGCAGATTCAGATAGGCAGTCTGATTTTCATTGTCGATCACCAGGTACTGAGTAATGTTTCGCACCAGCATGTCGCGCTGCTCGATATGGTCCTGTACATGCAGCGCCATGCCGAACATGGCCATGCTGTATACCGCAAGCTTGGTTCGGTCGCGATACAGAAATTCCCGCATCTCCGGATTTTCCTTGCCGGCATCTGCCAATACCATATACACAAACGCGTCAAGATTATCGGCATACGGTTTATAGGGATTCTTTTTGTCAGGATAATTCTTGAGCTTGCGCAGCTCCCCGAACTGGTAATCTTCCAGCCATTGTACTCCGCGCTCAATGACACTATTATCAATGGCTACATCATTCTTGCGGGCAATCTGCAGGCCGTGCACGACATACGCCGTTGTATGCGCCCATGACTGTTCGCCATAGCCCGAGAACCAGCCCCAGCCGCCATCCGACAACTGCATCGATGTCAGGCGGTCTACCCCTTCCTTCACCATCTTCGTCACTTCCGCTTCGTCAAACACCGGGTTGCGGTTCCAGCGTTTCCATTGCGCCGCGCGTTCCTTGTCATCACCGATTTCCTGCGCGTTCAGATTCGTCTGCTTTTCCTGGATCGCTTTTAAATCGACCCCAATCTCTTTCAATACTTTCTGCGCGATCACGGTCGGCAGGAACCGGTTCAGCGTCTGTTCGGTACAGCCGTACGGATATTCAACCAGGTACGGCAGGGCATCCACCATGGCTCCCGCCAATGTGGGTGAATACCTGATCTCCAGCCGCGATTCCTCTGTCCGCCGTTGCGACGGTACGTCCAGACTGATTATCGCGTTGCTGCCGGCGGGTCGGATCACGCCGCAGAACGATTCCGTCTTCAGCATCCCGTGCACTAACACCGGGAATTTCATTTCCATGGCGTCAGACTCTTCATCCGTCAACGCTTTCATGCGAATCACCGCTTCGCCTTCCTTGACAACCTTCACCCGCCAGTCTACCCGTTTCTCGCCCTTTGCCGGTACTTCAACCGTCCGGGCGGTTCCGTCCATCGCGTCCAAACACGGGCCGTCCAGTTCCAGCACTGCCCTGACCGACTTGGCGCTTTCAAGATAGTTGTGGATGTTGGCCGACAGTACTACTTCGTCCTTTTCGACAAAGAATCGCGGCGCCTGCATCCGCAGCAGCAGGTCTTTGGATGTGATCACTTCCGTCTGCCCTTCACCAACTTTAGTTCCGGGGCCCAGCGCCCAGACTTTAATTTTCCAGGCGGTCAGGTTTTCAGGCATGTCACATTCGATCTCAGCCATGCCTTTATCATCCGTATTCAGTACGGCATTCCAGTAAGCCGTATCGGCAAATTCCTTGCGTACCGACGGTTCGACCATGCCCGGCTGTCCGCCGACCTGTTCCATCTCTTCTTTCATGGCTCCGGGCGATGCTGGCATTTCCATATCCATGGCTATGCTGGCTTCCGCCATAACCGCTGAATCCGCCATTCCAATTATGGCTGCCTTAGACTTCATGGAAGGAGCGCCTCTAGCAACACCCAAAGATTCCCGGCTTCTTGAATCATAGGCAACACCTCCCCCATATCCTTCCCCGTTACTAACGGATGAGATTTCGTCCGCTACCGCACCGCCGAATACGCCAAGGTCATTCATCGATTCATCGCCTTTCTTGACCAGGTTGAAGAAGACCCGGTCTAAACTTGTTTCCTGGTTGATATTGTGATGCCGGCGCCATTTCCAGAAAAAGTCCCTGATGTCCGGAACATTCGATCCGCCTGAAATGTATTCAACCGATTTATCGTAGATGCTCATCACCATTGTTCCTTTGAACGGTTCACCGAAAAAGTCGGTCAGGCGAACGGCAACTTTGGCTTTTTCTCCCGGTTTGTACCGTTCCGCCGATGGCAGAACTTCCACGTTCAAAACCCGTTTTTCAGGCGGTACTGTGATCTCCCGCATCTCACTGTAATATCTGCCGTCGCTGATCGTAAACGCTTCCACAAAGAAGTTCGGCATATCTTTTTTGACTACCACTATTTCTTCAACAGTGCTCTTGCCGGTCAACCGGATGATTTTCGGCGGGAGATATATCCCGTTGCAGGGTCGGATGAACAACACGACTGTCCCGCCCGCGCGCTCGGTATTGATCATCAGTTTGACCGTGTCGCCCGGTGCGTATTCCTTCTTGTCCGGCACCAACTCAATCGCATTAAACCTGTATTGTTTGCCGTCAAATCCGCTGCCGCGCACGCAGAATACATACCCGCCTTCTATCGCGTGCCCGGCTTCATCTTTTACCGTGTACGACAAGCGGTACTGTCCCGGTTTTGACGCGGTGATCTGAATGTCCGCTTCCCCGCGTTCGTTAGTGTCAAGCTGCCATTCCTGCACGACCGTTTCCACCGGTACGGCGTTCGTGTATCTGATACTGTACAGGTTCAGATGTCCGCTGCCTGCCACGGGCCGGTTGTCTAATGTTTGGGCCTTGAAATGCGCCTGGATAACATCCCCGACCCGGTAAAATCCGCGGTC
>CAZCLS010000129.1:0-4735 GCA_964499565.1 uncultured bacterium | reverse complement strand
CCCGGATACCAGTCGTAATCATACCCGAACCACCAGTACCCGCTCCCGTACATCCAGTCCCAGGGCGCTATCGGGTACCAGCGCGAATCGTGCGGTGTCCTTAATACTTTGTACTTGACTTTAGCTTCCGTTACCGGTGCGCCGAAATAATAATTCGCCGCGACCGTCGCAGTTATTTTTTCTCCCAGCATCACCGGTTTGTCCGGCGCGTTGACCTTTACTTCAAATTCCGGTTTCTTATACTCCTCTACCCTGAACGACCCGATGTTGTCGTATTCCGGGAAGCGTACTGAATACATCCCCAGCGGCGCTTCATCCGGTAACGTGTATACCCCGCTGAATCCCCCGTACTCGTCCGCGGTAACCTGCTGCTCATATACTTTCTTGTTCTGCGGATCATAAATCGCTACCGTGAAACTCTGACCGGCATACACCGAGGTGTCTTCCTGATCATATTTCGCCTGGCGCACCCACACCTTGAATTCCACCGGCTGATTCGGCCGGTACACAGGCCGGTCGGTGATCGTGAACACTTTGCGCTGATTGTATTCCTGGTCGTAATATGCAGGTATCCAGATATGCGAGAAGCCCAAGTAGGCATAACGACCCTGTTCCGTCGAAGCGACAATCATCCAGTTATACCCGCTGTCCTCCTCGAATTCCGCCTTGCCGGGCATTACCTGGCCGTCTTTGTCGGTGAATTTCGCGAAATGCCTGGTCAGTACGTTATAACGCCGACCCAGCGCCTGCTGCAGCTTGTTCTCTATGTATTCCTGCTTGTATCCGAAAAATTCCGTGTGCATGTTCGGAATTGGTCCTCCGCTCAATGCGTCCGCAGCGAAAAAGTATGTGCCGCCATCAAGCGTCTTTTTTACCAGCACGGTGTCATCAATCCAGATGATGATCCGACTGGTATTGCCGTCTTCCATTTCCGCCGTCAAAAGATAGGCTCCTGCCTTTGCTAACGGAAGATCGATCGTTTCACGTTTGTCGAAATGATGAGACCGGGGTTCCAGTGCCCGTTTCCATTCCGCGGTTTTCTTTCCTACGTATTTTCCAAAATTATTTTCTACCAGCATATACCCGATATTGCCGATGTTGACTTTGTTCCAGTCGATTTGCTTGGGATTGTCTTCCAGATATTCCTTCACATCATCAAGCAGTTGCTTGACCTCCAGAGCATGAGCCGTGAACCTGACTTCCTTTCCATTCCGGAACAGGAAATCAACTGTGGCATTCGTTCCCGTCGGCTGCGTGTGCAGCGGGTCGAACCTGCACCACGGCTTGGTAATCTGCTCATAACGTTTCTGTTTCCAATTGTCATGCCCGGGTCCGAACCGTTCAATGCTGTCCATCCAGCACGCCGCTGCGGCGTCATACTGTCGGCGGTTTTCATATATCTGAGCCAGCGTATTGGCCGCGTTTTCTCCGTATCCCTGGTTCTTGTCGGCCGATACTTTCTTGTATATACTGATAAACCGGGCATCTTCCGGCAGCGTAAACCGTTTGATTCCCGTTGCCAGCCGCGCAATCGTTTCGTCATCTTTTAAGGTATGCAGAGCATACGTCCCGCTTTCATCACCCTCTTCCATCGATTTCGGCATTGCCCAGCCATAGCGCGCCATGGTCTGTACCCCGAACTGGTTTTGCAGGAATTCAGCATACGTCATCAACACCTGGTTGGACACGTTCGCATTAACCGCCATAGCATGGCTCAATAGCCAGCGCCAGCGCTCGCCGTCATTGCCGGCCGCGTCATACGATTCCGGTACGCTGTAATACACCGGTGTCCCGTCCGGCAGAACCGGCGCTCCCTGCGCGCCGCTGTAATAACTGTACCCTTCATCATAATCAGGCAGTTCTGCCAGATCACTCAGGTACTGCAGACGCCAGGAATCGTTATACGAGTTATACCCCAGCGTCATCCTGGCATATTCAAAATAAAACTGGGATTGTTCGTATTCAGGTGTTTCCGCCGGTATCAACTTCATGGCCTGCTTCATTAACTGCAGCGCCCGGATGCGGTCGCGCGCGAAACTGTTGACATATCGGCCGCCCCCGCGGTGATACCCGCGCTGGAATTCTCCCGCGATGATATACCCGTTGTGTTGCCCGTTAAAATAACTCTGTGCTGCGGTCTGCAGCAATTGCCAGGTATTGGAATGCACGGCAATAACCTTTTCCCGGAATTCGTCAACTTCATCGTAGCGGTTCAGCTGCTGCAGGCAATTGACGGCATTATTCAGGTCATTGCCCACTTCGCTCACGTTGTCGGCTGGATTGAGCGCGAGCGCTTCATACTTGTCCCATGCTTCCGCCGCGTTGCCTTCCTGCATTAATTTCCGCGCTTGTTCACGCTGGTCAGTCAAAGAACCTTCTTTCACAGCCGCCCAGGCGCCGCAGGCCAATATCGTAAACAATAATCCCAAACATACCTTGCTGAATGTCTTCATATGTTACCTCATCTGTTATGCTGTAATACATGCGCGACTGTTCTCCATTCCTGTTATGAAGATCCAGTACATAGTATATCATTTCACCATGGTTTCATTCCATGCGTATCAATCCTGACCCGGATTTATTTCATCACTATCTCGTACGCCTGGTTGTCCTGGACGAATATCACATTCTGTCCTAATGACATCACCGCGTTGTTCTCCGGCGCTTTCTTCAGCAGTTCATAATACTCCGGTGAACCGAAAACTACTTTGATTACTTTTTGTTTGTCGTCATATCGGCTGTCCACCCACTGACTGCCGGTCCGGTTGTAAAACGCCCGGCCTCCCGCTATCTGTACCTGTGAACGCACCTCTACCCGTTCGCCCCGGGCACTGTAATAATACGCGTTGTCTGCCATGTTTTCCGCCTTCTGCTGGCGCTGGACATCCCGCGATACATTGAACGCGTCATACCCCACCTCCGATGCTCCCGCCATCGTTGCCGACCGGCTGCCCGCTGCTTTGGCCAACCTGGCTTTCGATTGTGTCTCTTCCGTTATCAGGAACGATGTGTGTTCCGTTACGATTCCGAACCGTAATCCCAATTGTGTTATCTCGTCCACCAGCTCTTTTGACGATCCGCTCTTGCGGATTTGATCGGTTAAAAATCCTATCCGTCGCTGGGCCCATAACCGGCCCAGAAACTGGTATTCTTCCGTTACCGCCGTCGCGAAATTCACCGGGTATGTCAGCGTCTTCTCCTCGTTCGCGAATGTGCCCTTGATAGTTAGCGTGCTCTCTCCCCCCGGTGTGTATTTCCCCGCTAACAGCAGTTGCGCGTTCCTGAATAAATCCGGCAGGTTGTCCGGATACGTGTAGCTGATCGTCTGCCCGCTGAAGCTGATCGAAATGCCTGTCATTACCGGATTCTGAATAGAGGTATACAAGTCCGAAACGGATTTTTCGATGTCTTCCTTTTCGGCCACATAGAACGGCAGCCCGCGCGAATCCATCGCTACTTTATCCAGAAGCTTGGTATTCACATCGTACCCAACCCCGAATGTGAATATCCGCGCATTTGCCTTGACTTTCTCATCCACATTTTTGATGATCTTGTCTATGTCGGTCTCGCCTACCGTCGGCAGACCATCGGTCAGAAAAATTATATACTTGGGCCGCGCGGCATCCAGCGCGCCGATCTTGTCCAGCGCCCGGGTCAGAGCCCCATTCAGGTCGGTACCGCCACTTGATACGACTCCGGCAGCGAATGCCAACCCCTTTTTGATGTTTTCTTCAGTGGCTTGCAGATGCTCGCTCGTGAAATCGCTTACCTTGTCATCATACGTGATTATCGAAAAATAATCGCGGTTATTGAGATTCTTCAATACATATTTCAATGCCTCGCGCGCCTGCTCAATCTTCTTTCCCTGCATCGAGCCTGACTTGTCCAGAGCAAATATTATGTCTTTCGGAATAAATGGTATCTCATGCGCCTGTGCCCAGAGATCGGGATTGACCAGCAGCAGAAAATAACCTTCTTTATTGTTGTCCTTGTCTATGCTGCTCAGTAACAGATGGTCGAGTTCCGCCGCTTCCGATACGGTGTAATACAAGACAAAATCTTCCATCGGCTTGATGTTCTTTTCAGTATATTCACACACGACTTCCCTGTCGCTTATCCGCGTGACATTCACCGAATGGGTAGGTGAGTACACACTGCCGATCGGATGCTTCGACCTGATATGCGCTTTGACCGTCACACTCTCCAGCGGCTTGGATGTGTATTTTTCCGTGTTAAGCGGATAGACCCATTTGACGGTCTTGTCCTTGCGCGTCAGCAGTTCCTGGTATCCGACTTTTACATTCATTTCTTTGTGCGGCTCAAACGGAAATACCCTGGTCTTGTATAGCCCGTTGCCGATGTATTCCAGCAGGGCCGGGTCCTTCTGCTTGCTGACATAACTCTCATATAATTCCCGCGCCTTGTCCGCCGGCAGCAGCTCCGCGCTGTATAATTTGTCATCCATGGTTATCGCCATGCTGCTGATCGCCGCATTGGCCGGTAAGGGAAATATATACATTGCTTCGATCCGGTATGAATTCGGATTCCGGAACGCCTGATCGATGCTTACTTCCGCTTTCTGGTCAGTTATCTCCGCGCTTACATTGTGATATTTGATTTCAAATATTTCTTTGATGGAAGGAACAGGGTGGGGCGGCCGGAACTCCGGATGCGGAATTATCATCCCGTCAGCATAGCTAAATAACGTTATGGCAAAGACTAATCCTACTATTGC
>CAZCLS010000128.1:1629-9033 GCA_964499565.1 uncultured bacterium | reverse complement strand
CGCGCGGCATGGTATCCGCGTATTTTCCATAGCGCTTCAGCAGAATATCAAATGTGCGGCAGGCATCGCCAATCCGGTCTTCCTGGACATAGGCATATCCCAATTGAAACAAAACTTCAAAATTCGCGCTGTGGAATGGGTACTGTTTGGCGGCATCCTCAAGTAAAGGGATGGCGTTGGTAGGATGCTGTGATTCAGCCGACGCCAGTGCTTTTTTTACCACGGTCTCCGCAGCAGCATCGGTGCCGTATACAGTCAGGGAGCAGATGATTAAAGCGCATACCGCAAGCAAATGTATAGATGATTTCATTATTCAGTTCCTGATTGAGTGAGCGCATGGTAGGCCGAGAGCATACCGCGCACGGTAAGATTTTTATCAAACACAACGGCCGGTATTTTTTTCGCGAGAAAAGAAGCAAGCCGCCGACCGTTCCCTCCGGTTACAACAACAGTCTCAAACGAACAACCGAGTTCCTGCTGCATATCCTGCAAAAGACCGTAGACCGCCCAGGCACTGCCGCGACCGATACCCGAGGCGATGGCCTCCGCGGTATGGGTGCCGATGGCAGGCGTTCGGCCGGGTAACGATGTTATTTCCCCCAGCCGCGACGTTTTCAGCTGCAGAGATGCCAGCTGCAAATGTTCGCCGGGACTGATAGACCCTCCGATAAAGGCGCCGGCAGCATTTACGACTTCCAGAGTGATCGCGCTGCCGGCATCAACCGCGCAGGCAGGCAGCCGGTGCAGAACAGCCAGGGCATACGCGTTCGCCAGCCGGTCCGCGCCGGGAGGAATAACAACCGGTTTAACCCGGATCGGCATAATATCTGAAAATGCCTTATAATCAAGGTTGCAAACAGGAATACCTGGCAAACATTCCGCACTGACATTGCGCAGACAGGCTGCCGCATCCGGAACAACACTGGCGATAATCACAGCTGATATCGGACCCAGGTCGCGACAGCGCGCGAATGCCTTGCGTGTTGAAGACAGACCCGCGCCGGTCCTGGTTGTGAAAGAAAGACCGACACTGTCGTGACTGTCAGCCACGGCCCATTTGACCCGGTAATTTCCTATATCGGCTAGAAGATACATGCTATAAGGTTCGTTTTCAATGTTGTCGCCTGCACGTTGCTACCGGTGTTGCCGTAACGGCGAACATACGAGACGAAACTTCAGGCAGTTTGCTCACCGGACTGGTTTGCCTCTCCTTTCCCTGGATTCTTTGACGGCATCCAGAATTTCTTTGGTCGCCGCTTTGGTCTTAACTCCTGGCACATCAAAAGGTGATTGTGACGTGGCTTTATAACTTACAGAGAACGTCTCACCGCCACGACGTTTGATAAGAACCTCTTCATCGCGAGCAGTATTCAGTAGTGTCGCTAAGTTTTGGCGAGCTTCGCTATACGTAAAAACTTTCATAATCGGATCTCCACTATTTCAATGTGCAACCGCTGTGCAATGTGCTTCATTCCTTTGTCTAATGACAGCAAAGGCGAACTGCTTCGCAATGCACACTCCAGAAAATAAGCATCGTACGCATATATGCCGAAACGGATTGCAAGTGCAAGTGAGGATTCCATGTTAATCTGCCGCAAATCAACAGCTATTGACTGAACCGTACTCCAGGCCATAGCCGCTTCTTCGGCAGTCACTATGCCTCTTTTTGCCATTGCACTTAAGGCATTGCCGACTTCAAAGGGAAGTATTGCCGGTGCGATGAGTTCATGCCCTGTTGTCAATTCAATAATCTGTTTCCGTTCAGGCTCTTTGAGCGCAACTGCCAGGAAAACATTTGTGTCTGCAGTAATCTTCACATGTACAATTGTACAATAGTTCTGCCTTGTTGTCAAGGCGATCCAGCTGTTATCTGCTCCGGAACAGCTCGCCCATGCGCTGGCCCAGAATGGTGCCCACGGTCACCAAACTTATTGCCAGCAGGATCATGCCGAGGATGCCCATCGCGCTGGCGATATTGGGACCGTCCGGCAGGCGCATGTTCAGCATGTAAATCGCCTTGGCAACAGGATAATCCTGCTCCTGGAAGGCCAGGACCAGCGAACTGCCGACTTCAAACATCGCAAACGAAAACGCCAGAACCGCGCCGGCCAGAATATGGGATGACATCAGCGGCAGCGTGATGCGGCGCAGCACCCGGAAACTGCCCGCACCCAGGTTGCGGCCGGCTTCCTCCAGCGATTCGCTCAATTGCTGAAATCCGGCATAAGTCGAACGCACGACATAGGGAAGGCGGCGGATACTGTAGCAGATTATCAGGAGCGGAAAAGGGTTTACCTGCGGATTAAGAGTAAAACCGCCGAACGACCAGGAGCGGAAACAGGAGACATAACCGAACGCTAAAACGATACCCGGTACGGCCATGGGGATCATCACCAATGTGTCCAGCCAGCCGAACCATTTCCTGCGGGCACGCACCAGCAGATAGCCCAGAGCGACACCGATGACGATATCAACAACAGTCGCGCCGGAACTGAGCAGGAGAGAATTTCTGATACTGGTGGCCGCCAGGCGGTGAGTTACCGCCAGTTTAAAATATTCAAAGGTATATTGTTCGGGCAAAATGGTCATAAACCATTTTTTTGAAATTGCCACCAGCAGCACACTCACATGGGGCAGCAGAGCGATGAACGTCAGCACGGCACAAAAAAGATAAATTGTCGTTAATCCGGCCGCGCTCGGTTTTCGCTCGTTGCTGACGGTAGCGCCTTTACCGGACGAGATCACATGTTTGCGCTGAGAGGCCCATTTCGACAGCATAAAAAACGCCAGCGTAATCACCAGCACTAACACTACCAGCGCGTATCCGACCGGATTTTCATTCATATCATTCAGATGATTGAAAATCTGAACGGGAATACAGTTGCGGAACTCAAAAATGATCGGAGCGCCAAGGTCGGTAAAGGACCAGATAAAAACAATCGCCGCCCCGGCGAAGTAGCCGGGCAGCATCAGCGGGAAGGTAATTTTACGGAAAACGGTCCAGCCGTTGCCGCCCAGATTCGTGGCGGCTTCTTCCATGGCGGGATCGACATTAGCGAGGGCTGCGGAAACATTCAGGAACATGATCGGGTATAAATGCAAAACTTCTAAAATCACGACGCCTAAAATGCCTCCGGAGCCGAACCAATCCACCAGGGGCAGGCCCAGGTCGTGCAGGATCAGGTTCATGGACCCGCAGCGCGAGAAAATGTATTTCAGTCCTAACGCGCCGACAAAGGGAGGCATGATCATCGGCACTAACACTAAGCCGTTCAGCAGGCCTTTGCCGGGGAAGCGATAGCGCACAAACATCCAGGCCATCGGCAGGGCGATCAGCGTTGTCAAAACCGTTGAATAAATGCCGATCAGCAGGCTGTTCACCAGGGCGGCCCGGATACCGGCATCGGTAAACAGGACCAAGAGAAATTCAAGGGTAAACGACCCTTTAAAAACCACCGACTGTTTCAAGGCATCCGCTAACGGATACAGCAGAAAAACGCCCAGGAAAGCGCTGATCAGGAGTACTAAGATCGTTGTGCCGGATGGATACCGTTTCATGGTGCCGTTCAGGTTATGGTTCAGGCCGTTGCCGGTTCGAGGATACGGACATGCGCGGGATTGATTTCAAGCACTAATTTGTCGCCCGAGCGCGGCGGCTGGCCGGCCGGATTCAGAGCGGTCAGGCGCAGTTTCTCATTGCCCGCCGCGCAGACAATCTGAACTACTTCACCCAGGTAGGTTGATTCGACCACGGCGGCTTCCCAGCTGTTCACGGCCGGCGAAGACGTCCCGGTCTTAATGCCGATGCCTTCGGGCCGTATGCTGACCGCGACCGCCTCGCCCGCGGCAAAGGTCCGCACTGCGCGGTCAACCGGGCACACCAGCCGGCCGCTCCCGGTATCGACAACGACCGTCTCGGCATCGCGGGTAGCAATCGTGCCTTTCAGAATGTTTGTTTCACCCACAAAGCGCGATACAAAAACCGTGTCGGGATTCTGGTATATTTCCGCCGGAGCGTCTACCTGGATTAACCGACCCCGGTCGATGACCGCCATGCGCGTTGCCAGAGACAGCGATTCCTTCTGGTCGTGCGTAACATAAATCATGGTCAAGCCCAGTTCGGTATGGATGCGATGAATTTCCTTGCGCATTTCGATCCGCAGGCCGGCATCAAGATTGCTGAGAGGCTCGTCCAGAAGAATTACATCCGGTTTTATCACCAGAGCGCGTGCCAGGGCAACCCGCTGCTGCTGGCCGCCGGATAACTGGTGCGGATAGCGCTCTTCATACCCGGGCAGCCGAACCAGTTCCAGGGCCGTGGCAATCATTTGTTGTTTATCAGCGCGTTTGACGCCGCGGACATCCAGGCCGAACGAGACATTCTCCGCCACGGTCATATGGGGCCAGAGCGCGTAATTCTGGAATACCATGCCGGAATTCCTTTTGTACGGCGGAACGCCGCTCATATTCCGGGAACCGAAAAACACACCGCCGCTGGTCTGTTCGGTAAAGCCGGCAATGATCCGCAACAGGGTCGTTTTACCGCAGCCGGACGGTCCCAGCAGAAAAAACAGTTCTCCCGGTTGAATGTCAAGGGTAATGTCCTTTAAAACACTAACCTGTCCGAATGCTTTATTGATAGATTCCAATCGCACGCCGGTCATCTGTCACAGTCCGTGTTTTCGTGTTAGATACAAAAGCATTAAACAAGCATTTATTATACACTAATCGTCCGATTTTTCAAACCTGCATTCAGGCCAGACATTCCGGATGACTCCCCCGGGAGCAGGTGACTGACTGACTACCCGGGCGTATGCGGACGTGTGCAATCTTGTGGCAGACAATCTGCAAACACGCTGAAGCGTGAACTCCAACACGGATGCATCTGCCGGAGTTCAGATTTCTGTTTTATTATGATTCAAACGAATACCGCGAACTTAAAAACCTGCATAAAAAAACGACCGGGGAAAACCCGGCCGTCTTTGTATCATTTGTTCGCGCTGATGTTAATACACGTGCGTGCTTTCTTCTTCCACAACAGGTGTCGCCAGGAGGTCGGACTTCAAGTATACCTTGACACGTCCGTCTCCGGGTTCACCGCCCTTGGCGCGAATCCGCATTTCTATCATCTCTTTCGGTTTCAGCACCGGGATTGGTTGAAGTTCAACCTTAGTTCCGGTAACCGTTCCTTCCATCGCACCGGAGACTGAAAGCGGGATAATTTCCTTGGGGAATACGGCTTTGATGGATATATTCTTATCCTCTTCCGATCCCTGGTTGGTTACCCGAATGACATAGATGGTTTCCGCGTCTTTCTGAAGCGGGTCATCAGTATCGACAACTTCCAGCAGAATGGCCGGCATACCTCTCCAGAGGGTTTCGGCGCTTGCGTTTATCGAGCCGCAGGGTGAACACAGCGTGGCACTGTTCTGATGCGTGCCGGGCACGGTAGATGTCAGGGTGATTGTGCGCGTTTCCTGCTTGCCCGGTTCAAGTTTCTTAATCATCCAGGTAGCAGTCGAACCGGTCGTTTCGGCGCCTTCGGCCTTGACAATCGTCGTCGCCGCCGGGGCTGTGTCGACCAGCTGCAGTGATTCCATCGTGACATCGCCGGTGTTTTTCACTGTAATGGTATATTCAGCAGTCTTGCCGATAAAGCGTTCTTTGGGGCCGGTCTTGGTAATAGCCAGGTCGTACACCTGAACCAGGGTGCAGGCTTGAGCTTCCTTTTTGCCGGCATTACTGCTTTCGACAACCGCCTTATTGCAATGTTTGCCGCGTTTGACGGCTTTCAGGACTACCGTACATGTCCGTTCTTCACCCGGGGCCATATCACCAAATGTGGCTTCGAGAATCGGCGATCCGCTCGAATGCTGGAGGCCTTCAGGAATGTTGTCGGTTAATTTTACATCTTTGACTACGCTGTTACCGGTGTTTTTGACGGTAATCGTGTAGGTGCACATTTCGCCCAGCATGGCAGTTTCCGGACCGGTTTTGGTGATTTCCAGAATCGGTTGAACACCGATTACCGTAAAGCAGGCCCGCGGATAAGCTACGATCGTAACGCACTGGGTAATAGTGCCGGTTTGGAGCATTTTCCAGGTAATATCAATCGTTTTTGTTTCACACTGGTCCATGTCTCCCAGCAGCCACATCAGCCGCTGTTCGCCCATTTGCTCCCGCTGCCGGCCGCCCTGCCGACCGAATTCACGGGTCGGTGGATCGGATTTGATAAATTCAAGGCCTTCGGGAACCCGGGCGGTAACGCGCACATCGCCGACGCACTTCTGCGCCTGCACGCATATTTTGCTTTGGAATTCCTGGCCTTTCGTCGCGCAATCCGGCCCGACATTCATCAACTTGACCAGACCGCAGTTGACTTCACCGCAGCCCGGAGTTTCACAGGCAGCCTGTGCCTGTACGGCAGTCATACCGACTATCAGCATGCTTGCCGCTACTAAAAATGTTGTCATCGTCTTCACAGCATCCTCCTTCGTGTACATATGTTATAGAGTTGATTATTGGTATTGCAAACAATTTGAATGACCACTTCTAAAAAAACAAGACAAAAGCTGCGTAACTGTCATGCTGGAGAGATACTGTTTGTTTAATTCATGATGAAGAACAGCGTGCGACCGCATAAGCGGCCGCACGCTCTATACTTACCCGTGATTAATACACATGGGTACTTTCTTCTTCTACAACCGGCGTGTCAAGCAAATCTCCCTTCAGATATACTTTGACACGACCGTCACCCGGTACTGCGCCCTTGGCGAGAATCTTATAGGTGATGCTCTGTTTCGCTTCCAGAACTTTATACGGTTCAAAATCAACCTTTAACCCGTCAACTTTGCCGGGTATTTCACCTGAAACGGAAACGGGAACCACTTCCTTCGAGAATTCAGCCCAGATATGAATGTTCTTGTCTTCCTTGGTGCCCTGGTTGGTCACCCGGATGATGTAGGTTGTTACCTCATCTATCTGGAGCGGATCGTCGGTGTCGATGACTTCGATCAAGACCGCCGCGAAACCTTTCCACAGTGTGTCAGCGTCGGCGTTCTTGACTTTACCGTTGGCATTGACGGCCACCGTGTTCTTATGCGTGCCCGGTGTCTGCGACGTGAGCAGAAGCCCTAATGTTTCTTCCGCGTCCGGTTTCAGCGAGTCGATCATCCAGGTCGCAGTCGTGCTCGTTGTGGCGATAGCGCCTTTTGCTTCAACAACCTGTGTTTCAGGCGGCGCCGTGTCAATGACCTTCACATTGTTCAGCGTCGTGTCACCCACGTTCTTGACTGTAATGGTGTAATCGGCGTTTTTGCTCAGGTACTGTTCCGCCATACCGGTTTTTTCAACCGTGAAATCTTCCAGTTTGACAACCGTTGTGGCATCATCCTGAGATTCACC
>CAZCLS010000128.1:0-1529 GCA_964499565.1 uncultured bacterium | reverse complement strand
TATCATTTCCGGAGGGATTTTGCAACCCCCCCTCGGATTGGCTGCTTCTTTTTCCCGTTTCAGTATACGTGTGTGCTCTCTTCTTCTACTACCGGTGTCCGCAGCAGGTCACTGGTTAAATACACTTTCACCCGGCCATCGCCCGGCTCCTTGCCTTTGGCGCGAATCTGATATTCTATGGTCTGTTTCGGCGCCAGTTGCAGGTACGGTTCAAACTGCACAACCTTATCCTGCACCCAACCTTTGACCGGGCTTTTTACAGCGAGCGGCACTATTTCAAACGGAAATTCCGCTTTAATCTTTATATTTCTGTCGTTAGCCGTACCCTGGTTGGTAACCTTGATAATATACGTCGTCTCGACTTCGTCCTGCAATGGGTCATCCGTATCAATCACTTCCAGCAGGATTGCCCCGAATCCTCTCCACAGTGTTGGCGCATAGGCCCTGCGCCGCAATCCTTCGCGGGTAGTGAGATCGACCGTATTGGTATGAATGCCCCCCGTCGTGCAGGTCAGCACAAGTGAGAACCTTTGTTTCTGTCCGGGATCCAAGCGTGGAATTACCCACAGCACGGTATTGCCTTCTATCGTCCCTCCCGGCGCTCCCAGCAGGCGAGTATAGGGCGGCAGCGTATCCCTGACCTGTATATCGGTCAAGGGCGAATCCGCCGTGTTTTCAACGACAATAGAATAGGTAGCCCGCTTCTTGAAATATTCCATGGCCGGCCCGGTTTTGACCAGCCTGATATCTCTGCTCATAATTTTGGTATAAGCATCGTCTTTGGCCCGTCCCGCGTTAGACGTTTCTACAACGGCCTTATTACAATGTGTTCCGGGCGCAACCGCCTTAAGGATAATAGTAATAACTTTCGTTTCTCCCGGTCCCAGTGTTCCCAGGTTATTGACCAGTTTACTGGTGCCGCTGGCATGCCGCAGCCCGTCGGGGACGAAATCATACAGAACAACATCGCGCGCAATGCCGTCACCTTCGTTTCTGACTGAAATTGTATAGGGGATTTCCTCGCCCATAATGGCGGTTTCCTGGCCGGTTTTACTGATCGCGATTTTCGGTTGGGTGGCCCGGACCGTGACACATTCATTCACGATCACCTGGGCTTTGGCGCACAGTTCAAAGTCACTTTTCCGGTTGGGAATATACGTTACCTTCAGGGTAGCGCTCTCCCCTGCTTTCATGGCGGGAAACTTCCAGTAGATATAATTTTGTTTTTGGGCGGCGGGCGGATCGCTTTTGACATATTCCAACCCGTCTTCGATTTTCTGCTGTACTAACGCTTCTTCAAAATCCTGCCGGGCAGTAAGCGTTATTTCGCACACAAACGCTTCGTTGACCTGGATTGAGGCCGGTCCTTTAATAGAGAGGAGATATTGACCGGAGGTCTGGACCGGAAGGGCCGGTTCGTACACGACTGTTTCGCTGATGGTTTCCAGCTGACGGGAAGGCAGTATTTCGGTATCTGATTCCACGGCAAGACCAGCCGCGGGCATAGGATCTCCCGATAACGTGACTTC